>NZ_CALLZT010000051.1:0-21953 GCF_937858515.1 uncultured Gordonia sp.
TGACCTTGTGGTTCTGGATGTTCTCCAGGAACTCGACCAGGTCGAAGCGCGGCATCACGACCAGGCGGGCACGGGCGTACAGCGCGGCGTTGAGGAGCACGGTCATGCCGTAGATGTGGAAGAACGGCAGCACCGCGATGATGGCGTCGTCGGAGCTCATCGACTGCAGCGGCTGGATCTGTGCCACATTGGCCACCAGATTGGTGTGGGACAGCTTGACGCCCTTGGGATTTCCAGTGGTGCCGGAGCTGTAGGGCAGCACCGCGATGTGCGTGGCCGGGTCGAACGACACCTCGGGCGCCGGAAGATTCGGTGCCAGCAGGTCGACGGCGTTCGGGTGTCCCGACTTCTCCAGGCCCTCACCGTCGAGAACGATGAGGTTCTCGTCGCCCAGCCCTACGCGCTTGGCGGCCTCGGCCGCGTGCTCGTACAGCGGCGAGACGGTGATCAGGATCTTGGCCTTGGAGTCGATCAGTTGCTTTTCGATCTCGTTGGCGGTGAACAGCGCGTTCAGGGTGGTGGCGGTGGCACCGGCCCGCAGCACGCCGTGGAAGACCGTGGCGAACGCCGGAACATTCGGGGACAGAATGCCGACCACGTCGCCGACACCGATCCCGCGCGCCGCCAAAGCGCCTGCCGCGGCATTAATCTGCGCGATCAGCGCACGATAGGTGGTCTCCGAACCCGATTTGGGGTCCACGAGGGCGACCCGATCCAGGTCCTCGTCGGCGATGGAACCGAAGAGGAAGTCATAGACACTGACGTTGGGGATCTCGACGTCGGGATACGGGTTCTTGAAGCTCATCAGACCTCCGTGTAGTGGGATTCGCGGCCACAATCGTACCAACGACGATTGCAAAGATGTGACGCAGACCGCCCCAAACCGGACACACCTCGCGCCCAGCCTGTGAATTTCGTCGGGTATAGCGGTCCGCGCCGCCATATGCCCGAGCGGACCGCCATATCTCCAGAAAGTTGCGGCTCAGCCTGGTGCACCCAGGTCCGCGACCGACGGGCGAGCGGCCTCGCCGGGTAGGGGTTCGCCGGGGTCGGGGAGGGCGTCCTTGTCGATGATGTGCTCGAAGGCTCGCAGGTTGTGCAGGGGTTCGCCGCGGGAGACACGCCAGGCCCATTCGCGCTGGATGGAGGTGTGGAAACCGATCTCGAGCAGAATGTTGAAGTCGCTGTCGGCGGCTTCGAGGACCTGCCCGAGGAGGCGATCGATCTCGTCTCCGGTGACCGCGTCGGCGGAGATGCGGCCGACGAGATAGATGTCGCCGACGTTGTCGAGGGTGTACGCGACGCCGTAGATGCGCCGGTTACGTTTGAGCAGGTATTTGTACACCTCCTCGAAGTCCTCGTCGGGACGCCGGCACACGAAGGCCTCCACCCGCAGCCCGTGTTGCTCGGCGGTGAGCAGCACCGTGGTCTTGAGCTTCTTCTCACCGGGCAGCTCGAGGACGAAGTGTGCGGCCTGCGCACCTCCGGAACTCTTTGTGCTGTAGCCGATCTCGCGTTCAGTGAGCGCAGACTCGACGACCTGGGCGATTTCGCTGTATCCCATGCGGATTTTCCGTTCCCTTCTCTCGCGATTCAGGCGCCCACGCGGGTCCGCCGTCGCAGCCAGCTCCGGCGCATCCGCTGGCCGATGCCATCGGCCATTCCGAGAGCGCCCCTGGAACCCAGATGTTCTTTGAGCACAGCGTGTTTGGATGATTCCAGCGAACTCATCGCGCGACCGTAGCTGACCAACAATGCGTCGACGGTGTGCTCCCAGGAGAACTGTTCGGCGTGACCCCGCGCCGAGGCCGCGAGTTCGGCCAGTCGATCCGGTTGCCACAGAAGGCTTTCCAGCGCCGATGTCCACGTGTCGATCTCATGCCCGTCGACGAGCAGACCACTGTGCCCGTCGGCGACGGCCACTTCGAGTCCGCCGACGCGGGCCGCGATCACCGGCGTTCCACAGGCCTGCGCCTCGATGGCCACCATCCCGAAGCTTTCCGAATAGCTGGGCATCGCAAAGAGATCCGATGCGCGATAGACGTCGGCGAGACGATCGGACGGTTGCGGCGGCAGGAACGTGACGGCGTCGGAGATGCCAAGTTGTGCGGCCTGCTCGATCAGCGCTCCGGGCCGTTCGAGTCCGGTCCCCGACGGACCGCCGACAATCAATACCCGCAGCGGCCGCACACCCGAATCCGGTTGCCGCGAACGGTGAATCAGCGGAGCCGCCGCGGCCAGCAACACATCGGGAGCCTTGAGCGGCTGGATACGGCCGACGAAGGTGACAACCTGCTCGCCGGGGTCGAGCCCGAGTTCGGCCCGCGCCTTGGGCATCGAACCCGTTGTGTAACAGTCGAGGTCGGCGCCGGGGTAGACGACGTCGATGCGGTCGGGGTCAGCGCCGTACATCGAGACCAGTTCGGCGGCCTCGGTTTCGGTATTGGCCACCAGCCGGTCGGCCTCGTCGACGACCTGTTGTTCGCCGATCTCCCGCAGGCGCGGTTCGGCGGTGTCCCCCTTGGCCAGGGATGCGTTCTTGACGGCGGCGAGCGTGTGCGCGGTGTGCACCAGCGGCACACTCCAGCGGTCCCGGGCCAGCCACCCCACCTGCCCCGACAACCAGTAGTGCGAGTGGATGAGGTCGTAGTAGCCGGGGTCGTTCATGGCCTCTGCCCGCAGCACCCCGGCGGTGAACGCACACAGTTGGGCGGGCAGATCCGTCTTGTCGAGGCCCTCGAACGGGCCGGCGACGACGTGGCGCACCAGTACTCCGGGCGCGGCGTCGACGACGGGCGCGTCCGCTGACGACGTGGCGCGGGTGAAGATCTCGACCTGCACCCCGCGCCGGGCGAGCCGGATGGCGGTCTGCCAGACGTACACGTTCAGCCCGCCCGCGTCGCCCGTGCCCGGCTGCGCCAGCGGTGAGGTGTGCACGGAGATCAGTGCGACACGACGCGGCACCGGAAGCACGGACATGACGTCCACCTTAATCGCCCGGCTGAAGCTCCTCCGATTCGTCGGCGGGCCATTCATCCTCTACACTGCTTTCGGTAACGGTTTTCATTTGCGTAAGGCGGTCCTCATGAAGCGGCGAGCATTGGTGAGCACGGCGGCGTTGGTCGGGGCGGGCGTCCTGGTCCTGTCCGGTTGCTCCGACAACGGCGACAACGGCGACAGCTCGGCATCCCCGGGCACCGCGACGCCCGGCGTCCCCACCATCGTCACCTCGACCGACGTGTGGGGTTCGGTGGCGACCGCCGTCGCGGGCGACAAAGCCAAGGTCATCGCCCTGTTCACCAACGCACAGGGCGACCCGCACGAGTTCGAGCCACCGGCGGCCGACACCGCAAAGATCGCCGACGCCGACATCATCCTGATGAACGGCGGCCACTACGACCAGTATCTCGAGGACGCGTCCAAGAGCAGCGATGCCACCGTCGTCAACGCATTCAAACTCCTCAGCGACGACCACGACGACCACGACGACCACGACGACCACGACGATGACGACAGCGACGATCACCAGCACCACGGCGACGCCAACGAGCACGTCTTCTACGACCTGGAGCTGGTCGGCGACGTCGCCGACGAACTCGCCGATGCGCTCGCCACGAAGAACCCCTCGGCCAAGACCACCTACGAGGCCAATGCCGACCGCTTCGAGAACAACATCGACGCCCTGCGCACCCAACTCGCCGACATCAAACGCACCCACAACGGCGCGCAGGTCGCCCAGACCGAACCGCTCGCCGGATACCTGCTCACCGAGGCCGGGCTGAACGACATCGCGCCGACCGGGTTCACCCGGTCAGTCGAGGCCGGACAGTCGCCGTCGGCCGCCGACCGTGCCGCCGTCGAGGACCTGCTCAAACAGCACCGCGTCAAGGCGTTCGTCTACAACGTGCAGGAAGTCGACCAGGTCACCGAGGCGCTGCTGAAGGTCGCGCAGTCTTCGAAGGTGCCGGTCGTCGAGTTCACCGAGACGCTGCCCGACGGCGTCGACAATTACATCGGCTGGCAGCGCGGACAGATCCGGTCGCTCGCCGACGCACTCGGCACCGCACAATAGTCGGGTGAACAGCCCATCACCCCGGGGCCACCGGCCGGTGGCCCGATTCGGTCACGCCCGCCTGGCATTCGGCGACCGCGTCCTGTGGGACGACCTCGACCTGACCATCGAACCCGGCGAATGGATCGCGGTCCTGGGCCCCAACGGGTCCGGCAAGACGTCGTTTCTGCGGACTTTGCTGCATCAGTACCCGCTGAGCTCGGGCGAGCTGGAGGTCACCGACGCCGTCGGCTACATCCCGCAACAACACGCCGACGACGCCGACACGATGGCTCTGCGTGGTCGCGACCTGGTCGGTTTCGGTGTCGACGGCCGATCATGGGGGCTCGGGCTGCGGGGCCGGGCACGCCGGCGCCAGATCGTCGACGACGCGCTGGCGCAGGTCGGCGCCGAGAGGTACGCCGGCGCCCCGCTCGGTGTGCTCTCCGGTGGTGAACAGCAACGGCTGCGGGTCGCGCAGGCACTGACCGCCGACCCCGCCCTCCTGCTCTGCGACGAGCCGCTGGCCAGCCTCGACCCGGCCAATCAGCAGTTGGTCGTCGAGCTGATCGACGCCCGGCGCCGCAATGCCGGCACCGCCGTGGTGTTCGTGACGCACGAGATCAATCCGGTGCTCCCCTATGTGGACCGCGTGCTGTACCTGGTGGGCGGGCAGTTCCTCGTCGGGCCGCCCGATGAGGTGATGACCACCGAAACGCTGTCGAAGCTGTACGGCAGCGATATCGAGGTGATCCGCGTCGGCGGGCGCCTCCTGGTTGTCGGCGGCGAGGACGGCCATCACTGCATGGGCGACGCGCACTCCGACGGTGCCGCGTGAACGCGCCGCTGGCCGCATCCCGGGTCGAGCTGCACCAGTTCTGGGACTTCTCGCAGACCGCCGACCTCCTGCAACGCGACTTCGTGCACCAGTCGCTGCTGGCGCTGGCGCTGGTCGCGCTGATGGGCGGGGTGATCGGGCCGCTGGTGATCGCGCGGCAGATGTCGTTCGCGGTGCACGGCGTGGGCGAGTTGTCGCTGACCGGCGCGGCCGCGGCGCTGCTGCTCGGGGTAAGCGTCAACCTCGGCGGCGTCGGCGGTGCGGTGGTGGCCGCGGCCATCTTCGGGTTCCTCGGCAACAAGGCCCGCGAACGCGACTCGGTGATCGGCGTGCTGATGGCGTTCGGTCTCGGCCTGGGCGTGCTGTTCATCGCCCTCTACGACGGCCGCACCACCACCGCCTTCGCGCTGCTCACCGGACAGGTCGTCAGCGTCACCACGTCGGGCCTTGTGGCCGCGGCCGTGACCGCGGTCATCGTCCTGACGGGCATGGCGATCATCTACCGCCCCCTGCTGTTCGCCTCCCTCGACCCACGCGTCGCCCAGGCCCACGGCGTACCGATGCGACTGCTGTCGGTGGTGTTCGCGGTGCTGATGGCCTTGGCCGTCGCGCAAGCCGTGCAGATCATCGGCGCATTGCTGGTGATGTCGCTGATGATCACCCCCGCGGCCGCCGCATCCCGCGTCAGTGCGAACCCAGCCGTCGTCCTGGGCCTCGCGGTCCTGTTCGCCGAGATCGCCGCCATCGGCGGAGTCATCCTGTCCCTGGCACCCGGCCTGCCCGTATCGGTGTTCGTCACCACCATCTCGTTCCTGATCTACGCCGCCTGCCGCCTCATCGGCCGCCGCCGGATCTGGGCCACCCGATAGCCCACATCTCCGCACAGGCGGTGCCAACCGGCATCTTTTGTGCTGCACACTAATTATTGGGCTTGTAGTCCGAACGGTTGAACTTTTCTCGGCATTCCGAATCACACCGCCGCGACCAGCAGAAACAGTCCGGCCGAGTAGTTCGAAGCGAAAATTGCGTAGTTTGAGGCATTCCCCCAGGCATCACTTTGAGCGATTGTTGACTCTATCTATCTGATCTCGCCTGGAGGATGCCATGCGTATCTCGCAGAAGAACCGCGTCCGCCTGATCGCCGCAGCCGCCGGGGTCAGCTTGTTCCTCAATCCCGGCCAGGCCGCCGCCGACCAGACCGGAAGCCTGTCCGAGTCGTCTTCACAAGGCAGTGCGACCAGCGGCAGTGCGACCAGCGGTTCCGGCGAAGCACCGAGCGGCGGCACCCCGTCGGGCAACGCCAATACCGACAGGGGTGACTCGGATACCGGCGACGGCAACTCCGCCGACGACGGGTCGCCGGGCGACCCCAGTCCCTCCGATGGCGGCAGCCCCTCCGATGGCGGCGAATCACCCGGCGGCGGTACCGGGTCCGGCGCCGGCGGATCGCCCGGTGACGGCGGATCACCCGGCACCGGAACCGGCACCGGAACCGGCGATGGTGGATCGCCCGGTGACAACGAATCCCCGGGTGCGCAAACCCCGGTCACCGACACCCCCGCCAACGGCGCGGCAACAACCCCCGACACCTCGTCCACCCACAACGGTTCCGCCGGCATCGAACCCGTAGAAGAGTCCACCGACACCACACCCCCGACCACCACACCCCCGACCTATGCCGGAACGCCGGCCTACACCGGTTCAGCCGAGGGCGGCGGCGCCTCCTCCGGCACCAATCCACCGGCGAATACCACCCCACCGGCCACCGATCAATCCACCTTCTCCGAACCCGGAACAACCACAGCCACCACCGAACCCGGCCCCGGCCCCGGCCCCGGCGAACGCGTTACGACAGAACCCACCGACACCGGGCAGACAGATACGACCCAACCCAACACCACACAAACCGACACCCCACAGATGCTCGCGTTCTCCACCCCTGCAAGCATCCTCACCGAAACAGGCGACACCCCACAAACTTTCGCACCCGCCGCATTCCTCAACGCCGGCCCGACCACCACGACGGCAACCACCCCGCCGACCACCACCGGACAAGCGGTCGCCGGGCTGTTCGTCATTCTGGGTCTGCCCACCCTCGGCGCCGCGCCCCCCACCCCCTCCCCCCCCCCCCCCGCCCCGTGGCCCCTTCTGTGGGGGTTTCAACCCCCCACACCCTCCCCCCACAACCAACCCCCCACCGCCACACCCACTCTGCAACCCACCATCGACGGCTACACCATCAGCTTGAACGCCACCGACCCCGACTGCGACCCGCTCACCACCACCATCGCATCCGGGCCGGCGAACGGCACCGCAGTGGTCAACAGCGATGGCACGATCACCTACACCGCCAGTCCGGGCAGCCCCACCGCCGACCAATTCACCGTCAAGCTCTCCGACACCGGCCCCCACTTCCACGGCCTGGCGAGCCTGCTGAGCATCTTCACCGGCCGGGACCCGCACACCCGGTACGTCACGATCAACGTCCCCGCACCCACCAACCAGGCCCCGACGATCAACCTCGCGCCACCGTCACAGCCGGCACTCGGATCAGGAACCGTCACGGGCACCCTCACCGCAACCGACCCCGACTCCGACCCGCTGACGTTCACAGTGAACGGCGCAAACACCACCGGCACAAACATATTCACCACCGCCAAGGGCGCGACACTGCTCCTCGACCCGGCAATGGGCACCTACACTTACATCCCGTCCGGCGCCCAGCGATTGGCAGCCTCCTACCTCCATGCCACCAGCGACGACCTCGACGAAACACTCACCATCACCGTCGATGACGGACGCGGCGGAACCGACAGCGCAACCGTCATCGCCCCCGTCGCCGGAATCGTGCTCCCCGGCTCACCCAATGGCAACCTCCCGATCGCCGCTGACGGCACCGCCTACCAGGTCAGCTTCGATTACGATCCCGACACCGGAGTCGTCACCAATTACGTCACCGTCATCACCCCCACCGGCACCACGATCGTCACCACGGTCGCCGGCGACCCCTACAGCGACATCCAGGTCGATCCCGGCGGCACCGCCCATCTGGCCAGCTACACCTACAACCCCGACACGGGCGAATCCGAGTTCTATATCGCCGCCATCACCCCCTCCGGGACCTCAACCGCCACGCAACTCACCGGCGTACCCATCGGCAGCCTCCAGGTCGCCCCGAACGGCACGGTCTACCAGGTCATCCGCACCGACGACCCCGCCAGCGGCGATGCCGTGTCCCACCCCTCGACCACCACCCCCGCCGGGACCACAACCGTCACCGAACTCATCGGCACAGTTGCCGACCTCCGGATCGCGCCCAACGGCACCGCTTACCACACCACCTCCACCTACAACGGCTCCACCGGTCAGTACACCACCTACGTCACCACCATCACGACGACCGGCACATTGACCGCCGTCATCCCACTCGCCGGCGCACCCGGCGGCCTCCAGTTCGCCCCCGACGGCACCGCCTACCAAACCACCTACACCGAAGACCCTGTCACCGGCGACACCATCACCAACGTCACCACCATCACAACCGCCGGCAACGCGATTCGGACCTCACTCTTCGGCTACCCGTTCAGCGACCTCCTGATCGCCCCCGACAGCACCGCCTACCAATCCACCTACACCTACGACGCCACCACCGACGTCTACAACACCTACGTCACCGCCATCACCACCGACGGCACCGCAACCAGAATCTCGCTACTCGACGCCATCCCCGGCCACCTCCAGATTGCCCCGGACGGCACCGTCTACCAGACCACCTACACCTACGACCCCGTCGCCGGCGACGCCACGTATGTCATCGCCATCACCGGCACCGCCGTCGACCTCGAGGTGAGGGCCGACGGCACCCCCAACGGCGGCCCGGTGATCGCCACCGACGGCACCGTCTACCAGACCACCTACACCTACGACCCCGCCACCGGCGACCTCGTCTACAACGTCGTCGCCATCACCGCCATCGGCGGCCTCGCGTTCACCCAGCTCGACGGCGCGCCCTACGGCGACCTCCAGACCGCCCCCGACAACACCGCCTACTACACCCTCTACACGTACGACCCCACCGGCGACATCTCCTTCTTCATCACCGCCGTCGACAGCAGCGGCGTCCTCACCGCCACCACCCCGCTTTCCGGCGTCCCCACCGGCGGCCTCACCTTCGCCCCCGACGGCACCGCATACCAGATCACCTACATCGACGACCCCGTCACCAGCGAAACCAGCTACTTCGTCACCGGTGTGGCCGACGGCATCGCAACCATCACCCCGCTCACCGGCTACTGGTACAGCGAGGTCCTGATCGCCCCCGACAGCTCCGCCCACCTGATCACCTACACCAGCGACCACGCCACCGGCGACATGACGTACTACGTCACCTCCATCACCGCCACCGGCGCCACCACCACCCCACTCGGCGGACAACCCTGGGGCGTCCCCCAGCTCAGACCTGACGGATCAGTCCTGCAGACGGTGGATGCGGGCAACGGCGTCACCCGCATCGTGGTCATCAAACCCGCCGACACGGCGCCGGTGGTGTGAATCAACCGGACAATTCAGTCGAATGCAGGCGCTGCCAGACCTCGCGTCGGCGGGCGTCTGGGTCGGTGTCGACGCGGCTCGGGTCGTCGATGATCAGGACGCGGCGGTCGGCGGTGGTGTAGGCGGGCCAGTCGCTGCCGGGATCGCGGTGGCGGGCGAAACCGCCCCAACGGCCCTGCACCTCGGCGACCAGGCGACTGACCGAACGCCAGTCGGCGATCGCCAGAAAACCGGCGACGTAGGTTTTCAGCGAACCGAACACCGCCAGCATCTCGGTGGTATGGGTGGCGCCGAAACCGCTCGCCTTGAGCAGTCGGGTCACGTAGTCGTAGCGGTAGTGGTAGGTGGGTGCCACCGCGCTGTGGCCGTCGACGAACACGCTGGTGGGGCCCCAGAACAGGAAATCGCCCGACAGTCGCGACTTGTCGGCCTTCTCCTCGCCGTAGACGGCGCGGATCGCCTCACCGCCCGCTGTACCGGCGAGCTTGTGGACGGTCTTCTCCACCGCCGGCGTCAGGTCGAAGAACCGGGCGAACAGCGCTCCTTCCTCCCGGTTGTTGCCGACGACCAGCGGGATCGGGTGAGTGACACCGGCGCGGGCGGCCTGCAGCGGCGACTGCGGCAGGATGTCGTCGCCGATGATCGGTGCCATCGGCAGAAACACCCCGACGTCGACCTTCATCGAATAGTCCATCAGCTTCTTGCCCGCCTGATGGATCGCGTGGCCCGACGCCCGCGACAGCAACCGGCGGGCCTGCCGGGCCGGGAACGGATGCCCGTCATGAGGAGCGCCCGGAGCCCGGAACGGATCGTCGAGGAGCCGCAGGAACTCGTCGGCGATGATGCGTGCGGTGTCCTGCTCGACGACGAGTTCGGGGGCCGGGCTCTCGGCGATCGCGGCGGCGAACAGTCCCTTCGCGGCGGGCACGGCGAGCAGTGCCAGCACCGACGAGCCGCCCGCGCTCTCCCCGAACACTGTGACGTTGTCGGCGTCGCCGCCGAATGCGGCGATGTTGCGCTGCACCCACTCCAGCGCTGCGATCTGGTCACGCAGGCCGAGATTGGTCTCGAACGGGTGCTCGGGATCGGCGTACTCGGTGACGTCGAGGAATCCGAACGGCCCGAACCGGTACTGGATGGTGACGACGACGACGTCCTGGTTGCGGGCGAGATGGGTACCGTCGTAGATGGGGGTGGCTGCCATCCCCATCAGGAAACCGCCGCCGTGGACAAATACCATCACCGGCCGCGGCGCCGATGGCACCGAGTCCGGCGAGAACACGTTGAGCGTGAGGCAGTCCTCGCTCATCGGCTGCAGCTTCAGCGGCGTGGTGAGCGTCAGGTACTTCTCCTGGATGAGCGCGTCGCCGAAGGAGTCACATTCGCGCACACCACGCCACGCTTCCGGCGGCTGCGGCGCGCGGAATCGCTTGTCGCCCAAAGGTGGCGCGGCGAACGGAATGCCCCGCCAGCTGATCGACCTACCGCGACCGCGACGGCCCCCGACCAGCCCCGATTCGGTGGCGATAACACGTTCCATCGATACCATCGGCCTTACTGTACTGCACCCAGGCGGATCAGGGGCCCGGCTCCTCGGCGAACCCGGGATTGCAGCGGGCCGCGATCATCTCGTCGGCGGTGACCACGGGTCTCTGCGGTTCCAGGTTCCAGCTCGTCTTGTCGGGAGCGACGAGCCGGGCGAACGTCCAATGGCAGTCGAATTGCGCTCGCATCCCGGGGCTGTCGGCGCTCGCGTCGAGTTTCTGCACCTCCGACCACGCCTCGTCGCCGGCCGTGGGGGCGTCGGCGTTGCGGCCCGAGAACGTCGGATAGATCTGCAGACTCGGCCCCACCTCGGTGTCGACCCACTGCACGTGGTCGATGTAGGGCGGCAGATATACCGGCGCCGGTGACGGTTCAACCGACGATTCGGATGTGGGTTCGGTCACCGGCGTCACGGAGCTGCTCGTCCCGGCCGACGTGCCGGCATCATCACCGGAGCCGCAGGCCACGGCACCGCACGCCACCACACATGCCGTCAGCGCCGCGCCGAGTGCCCGGACAACGGGCCGATCCTGATCCATACGGTCACGATAGTTGCCCGATCTTTCCACAATCGTGCTCCACCGGCGATGCGGCGTCTGACACCATGGTCGTCATGTCCGTGGCTATCGGCGAGCGCCGAGACGGTGGGGTGTACGTCGACATCGGCGGCACTCCGATCTGGCATCTGCACACCGGTAACCCCGCGGGACCGGCAACGGTCCTGCTCCACAGCCTGTTCGCATCGTCGGCGTCGTGGGCGGCGCAGGTACTCGACTTCGGTGACGGCGGCCTCGACCTGTACACCCCCGAACGGGTGGGTCACGGCCACAGCCCCGACACCGACGAGCCGTTCACGCTCGAAGGCACCGCACAACTGCTGATCGACTACCTGGAGACGGTCGTCCGGCGTCCCGCGCACCTGGTCACCTGGAGCGAGGGCGCCGTCGTCGCCCTGCTCGTCGCCCGTCAGCGCCCCGATCTGGTACACAAGCTGGTCCTGGCCTGCGGATATATCAATTCGGCTGCGATTGAGCCCGATGTGTTCATCGAGCCGCTGGCCCGGCGCGACCCGCTGATCATCGACCTGCTCCGCGAGTTGTTTCTCGCGTTCTCCCCCGACGGTCCCGAACACTTCGACACCTACCTGGCCAAAGGCACCGACCTGATGATCCCGGGACCGGCCTACACCGCCCAGGACTTCGCATCAGTGCAGGCCCCGACGCTCATACTGGCCGCCGACCGAGGCGGCATCGTCATCGAGCATGCCGTGGAACTATCCCGGACGCTGCCGCACGGGCGGCTGGCGGTCGTGCCCGGCACCCACTATCTGCCGGTCGAATCACCCGAGGTGGTCAATCCGCTGGTGCTCTCGTTTCTGGCGGCCGACCCGCCGACCGCCTGGGACCTGTGATCGCCGGCCTGTGATACCGGGTCAGTGAGCCCGGGCCGCGTGCGCCTTCTGCCAAGCCTGGCGACGCTCGCCACCGGGATCGACGCGGACGTGGCACGGGTCGTCGATCAGCAGCACCCGGCGCTGGTTGGTGGTGTACTTGGGCCAGCCGGCGACCGGGGTGTGCACGAGTGCGAAGTTGCCCCAGTGCCGTTGCACGGTGCGGGTGACCCGCTCGGCCGAACGCCACGAACCCACCGCGATACCCGCGCCGAGGGCAGTACGGAACGCCCCGAACACCGCGAACAGTTCCATCGCGTGTGTCGCGCCGAAACCGGTCTTCTCCAGCACCTTGGTCGCGAAGTCGTACCGGTACACGTAAGTCGGAGCCACCGCGCTGTGCCCGTCGGCGATCGTCACCGACGGCGCCCAGAACACCGCATCCGCCGACAGCCGGACACCGTCGGGGCCGTCTTTCTCATACAGTGCCGAGATCTCGTTCCAGCTGTCGATACCCGCGGCGTCGATGACCGTCTTCTCCGCCGGTGGCAGGATATTCCAGGTCTTGGCGAAAAGCAGTCCCTCGTCGTTGTTGGTGCCGATGATCAGCGGCACCGGCAGCAGTTTGCCCGCCTGCGCCGCCGCCAGTGGCGCCTCCGGCAGGATGTCATCGCCGATAACCGGGCCGTAGGGTACGGGCGAAACGATGTCGGTGTGCTTGGCGTAAGCCAACAACCGGGCACCGGCCTTGTGCAGGTCCGCCGCCGACGCCTTGGTCAGCAATTGCCGGGCCCGCTCGGGGGTGATCGGCTCCTCGTCGCGTGCGCCCGCCCGGTACTCGGGGCTTTCCAGGATTCGCAGGAACGCATCGGCGTAGAGGCGTGCGTCGGAGGCTTCGACGACCAGCTCCGGCGCGGGACTCTGGGCGATCGCCGCGTGGAACAGCCCCTTCGAGGCGGGACTGGCCAACAAGGCCAGGACGGCCGACCCGCCGGCGCTCTCACCGAAGATCGTCACATTGCCGGGATCACCGCCGAACGCCGCGATATTGCGCTGCACCCATTCGAGGGCAGCAAGGTGATCACGGATGCCGACGTTGCTGTCGAAGGTGCGTTCGTCGGTGGAGTACGACGAGAAGTCCAGGTAACCGAACGGCCCGAACCGGTACTGGACGGTCACCACGACCACGTCCTGCGTCCTGGCCAGCGCCGATCCGTCGTACAGCGGGGTGGCCGTGGTGCCCAGGATGTAGGCACCGCCGTGGATGAACACCATCACCGGCCGGGGCGTCGACCGCACGGTGTCGGGGGAGAATACGTTGAGGGTGAGGCAGTCCTCCCCGATCGGCTGGTACTTGCCGGGGCCGACGGCGGTGAAACGTTTTGCCTGTACGGCGGCCTTGCCGTAGGCGTTCGCGGGGCGCACCCCCGGCCACGGGGTGGCAGGCTGCGGGGCGCGCAGCCGGTTGCCCGCGATCGGCGGCGCGGCGAACGGGATGCCCTTCCAGCTGATCGTCCCCTTACGGGTCCGCTTCCCATTGACGCCCTCGACCAGTCCGAGGTCCGTGGGAACGATGCTGCTGAGCTTTGTCATCATTCAAATGTAGCGGGCCCGGAAGGTCCTCCGAAGCAGACATCCGTCATAAACCCCACCGCTGGGCGGGAGCGTCACAACAATGTCGATGCTCCCGCCCAGCGGTGGGGTTTGTGACGGGCCGGAGCTATGACAGGCGTCGCTGCCGGGAGAATTCGGCCAGCACCACACCGGCGGCGACTGATGCGTTGAGGCTCTCCACGTCGCCGGCCATCGGGATGGACAGGATCGAATCGCAGCTCTCGCGGACCAGCCGCGACAGGCCCTTGCCCTCGGAGCCGACGACGATGACCGTCGGTCCAGTGCCGTCGTAGTCATCGAGGGTCACATCGCCACCGGCGTCGAGGCCGACGAGCTGAACCCCCGATGAAGCCCAATCCTTCAGTGTGCGAGTCAGATTGGTGGCCTGCGCGACGGGCAGCCGGGCGGCGGCACCGGCGCTGGTGCGCCAGGCGACGGCGGTGACGCTGGCGCTGCGGCGCTGCGGGATCAGCACCCCGTGCCCACCGAACGCGGCCACCGAACGGATCACCGCACCCAGGTTGCGGGGGTCGGTGATGTTGTCGAGGGCCACCAGCAGCGGCGGGGTGCCGCTGGCCTGCGCCTGGGCCATCAGGTCGTCGGGATGGGTGTATCGGTACTCCGGAACCTGAAGTGCCACACCCTGATGCAGACCGTTGGAGGCGATCCGGTCGAGTTCGGGCTTGGTGGCCTCCAGGATCGCGATGCCCTTGTCGGCGGCCAGACCGACCGACTCGGACACCCGATCATCCGGGTCGGAGTTGACGGCCACGTACAGCGCTGTTGCCGGCACCCCGGCACGCAGGCATTCGAGCACCGGGTTACGGCCCACGACATACTCGGGACCGTCCTCGCGTCTGCGTGTATTGGGCCGTCCCGCAGTACGTTTCGCGTTGGCAGCGGCTTTCTTGTGGGCCGCGTGGTACGGCCGGTCGACGGCCTTGGGGGTGGCGCCGCGCCCTTCCAGACCGCGCCGACGCTGGCCACCGGAACCGGTGACCTGTCCCTTCTTAGTGCCGTCCTTGCGAATAGCGCCCCGCCGCTTGGAATTTCCGGCCATCTACTCAGTTCCCCTTCGGGTGGGTTCTTTGAGGGACCATTTGGCCCCGTCGGGGGTGTCGGTGACCTCGATACCGGCCTGCGTGAGGCGGTCCCGGACGGCATCGGCTGTGGCCCAGTCCTTCTCGGTCCGCGCCTGCGCCCGGCGGTCGAGTTCGGCCCGCACCAGGACGTCGAGTGAGGCCGTCGCGGTTGAATCGTCGCCGTCGGACAACCAGCGCTCATCGAGCGGGTCGACACCGAGAACGCCGGTCATCGCACGCACCGTCGAGGCCGTCTGCGCGGCAGCCGCGCCGTCGCCGGACTCGAGTTCGGAGTTGCCGTGGCGAACCGCGTTGTGCACCACCGCCAGTGCGGCGGGCACCCCGAGATCGTCGTCGAGCGCTTCGGCGAACTCCGCCGACACCTCACCGACCTTGACCTCGCCGACCCGCTCGGCCACCCGGTGCAGGAACGACTCGATGCGCCGGTATCCGGCCGCGGCCTCGGCGAGCGCGCCGTCGGAATACTCGAGCATCGACCGGTAGTGGGCACTGCCCAGGTAGTACCGCAGTTCGACAGGCCGTACCTTGCCCAGCATCGCCGGCATCGAGACCACATTGCCGATCGACTTCGACATCTTCTCGCCTGCCAGGGTCACCCAGCCGTTGTGCAGCCAGTAGTTCGCGAAACCGTCGCCGGCACCACGGGCCTGGGCGATCTCGTTCTCATGATGAGGGAAGATGAGATCCATTCCACCGCAATGGATATCGAATTGCGGACCGAGCAACGAGGTGGCCATCGCCGAGCATTCCAGATGCCATCCCGGCCGCCCCGGACCCCACGGAGTAGGCCACGACGGCTCGCCCGGTTTGACCGCCTTCCACAGCGTGAAGTCCCGCGGATCACGTTTGCCGGTGCCCGCGCTCTCGCCCTGATGCACGTCCTCGAGCCGATGCCCGCTGAGTGCGCCGTACTCGGGCAGGCTGCGCACATCGAAGTACACATTGCCGTCGGCGGCGTAGCCGTGCCCGTTGTCGATGATCCGCTGCATGTACTCGACCATCTGCGTCACGAATCCGGTGGCCCGCGGCTCCCCCGACGGCGGCAGCACGCCGAGCGCGTCGTAGGCGGCGGCGAATGCGCGCTCGTGGGTGGCCGCCCACTCCCACCACGGACGGCCCGCCTCGGCGGCCTTGCTGAGGATCTTGTCGTCGATGTCGGTCACGTTGCGCACGAACAACACATCGAGACCGGAGTACTCCAGCCAACGACGCAGGACGTCGAACGCGACACCACTGCGCACGTGACCGATATGCGGCAGTCCCTGCACCGTAGCGCCACACAGGTAGATCGACGCCTGTCCGTCGCGGTACGGAACGAAGTCACGTACCTCTCGGGCAGCGGAATCAAACAGGCGCAAGGTCACGACGCGCCATCTTACCCGTTAGTCACCAGCGCAGTCGCCATTGCGGCAACCCCCTCACCGCGCCCGGTCATCCCCAAACCGTCGGTGGTCGTCGCCGACACCGACACCGGCGCGCCCAGTGCCTCGCCGAGCACCCGCTGCGCCTCGTCGCGCCGCGGGCCGATCTTGGGCCGGTTCCCGATCACCTGCACCGCAGCGTTGACGACGGTCAGCCCGGCGGCCTCGACGAGTGTGGCGACGTGCCGGAGCATCTGCACCCCGCTCACGCCGGCCCACTCGGGCCGACCGGTGCCGAACACCGATCCCAGATCACCCAGGCCGGCGGCCGACAGCACCGCATCGCACAGCGCATGCGCACCGACGTCGCCGTCGGAGTGGCCTTCGCAGCCGGGTTCGCCGGGAAAATACAGGCCGACCATCCAGCACTCCGCCGCGGCGTCGACCCGATGGGCGTCCGTCCCGATACCGACTCTCACCAGATCCCCACTCTCACGACACCAGCATTCTGGCGATCCGCAGATCCCACTGCGTGGTGATCTTGAAACCCAGCGGGTCTCCGGGCACCACCGCCACGTCGATACCACAGCGTTCGGCCAGACCGGCGTCGTCGGTGGCCAGACCCTCGTTGTCGGCGTGGGCCCGAAGCAACGCCTCCCGGGTAAAACCCTGCGGGGTCGAAACCGCACGCAACGGTTCACGGTCCACCGTGTCGACGACCCGTTCGGCATTCGTTGAACCGGGAACCACCCGCTTGAGCGTGTCCGCCACCGGCAGACCCGGAACCACCGCCTGATGCCCGGCCACCACCGCGTCGACGACACGCCGGAACACCCCGGGCGGGGTCAGCGGGCGGGCCGCATCGTGCACCAGAATCACATCGGCATCGGCGCAGGCCGCGAGGCCCGCACGCACCGACTCGCTGCGATGGGCACCTCCCGGTACCACTGTCACGCCCGGCAACAGCTCACGGGCGTGAGCCACCAGTTCAGCGGGAACGACAACCACCACAAACGCGTCGATCCCGGCGCCGGCGATCCCGGAGACACAATGCTCCAGAATCGTCGAACCGCCGAGATCGACAAACGCTTTCGGGGAATCCTCCCCGAGCCGTACACCGGACCCCGCAGCGGGAACAATCACGCCCACTCGGGCGCGGCCGCCCACCAGTCCGGCTTCAGACACAGATCAGGACGCCGCAGCCAGAACCTCGTCGAGAATGCTCGTGGCCTTCTCGTCGTCGGTGTTCTGTGCCAGCGACAACTCATCCACGAGCACCCGGCGCGCACGCGTCAGGATGCTCTTCTCCCCCGCCGACAAGCCCCGGTCCTGCTCACGACGCCACAGGTCACGCACGATCTCGGCGACCTTGATGATGTCGCCCGAGTTGAGCTTCTCCTGATTTGCCTTGAACCGACGTGCCCAGTTGGTGGGCTCCTCGGTGTGCGGGGCCCGCAGAACCTGGAAGACCTTGTCGAGACCCTCTTGCCCCACAACGTCGCGGACACCGACATCCTGAAGCTTCGACGACGGGATCTGAACCGTCATGTCGCCATCGGCCACCTTCAGAACGAGATATTCGATCTGCTCACCCTTGATGGTCCGCGTCACGATGTCCGAAACACGAGCCGCACCGTGACGGGGATACACAACGGTGTCGCCAACTTTGAAATTCAATGTTCTATGCCCCTTTCGAGTGACGCCAGTCTAACACGGCCGTTACCGGGCGGTTCACCAACGGTGCAGGTCAAGGCCCTGACGGCATGCTGCACAGGCGGTTTCACGAAGGTTTGCCGAGGTCGCATACCACCGTGATCCACGCCACGCAAGTACCTGTTTTCCGGGCGCTCGAAGCGCGCTCGGAGACACAATCCGGCAACCAATCTGCGACCCGGCAGGACTAACCCGCCACCGGCCCACTACGCTGCGTAGTGCAGAGTGTGCACGTTACGCACACCACCTTCATCTGAGGACCTTGGAGGAACGGGTGTCACAGCTTCAAAACAGGACACGGCGTCTGATGAGCGCCGCTGCCGTCGGCGCTTTCGGCCTGGCCATCGCGCTCGGCACCTCCGCCTGCGGCGCAGGTCAGGTGTCACAGACCACCAGCCAGGAACCGGCCGTCAACGGCGGCTCCGCCAAACTCGGCGCACTGCTGATCCGCGACGTCACATTCGTGTGGCCCACCGACGCCGAGGCCAGTGCCGAAGCCGGCGGACCCTACGACATCGCCTTCCTCATCAGCAACGAAAGCGCCACCGTCGCCGACAAACTGGTTGCGGTGACCCCCACTCGCGGCACCGTCACCATCACCGGCGACGCCACCATCAACCCGGGCAAGGCACTGCAGGCAGGTGAGTTCCCCGGCCTGGCCGAGGACACCACCAAGACGAGCGCCCCCAGCTCGGCGGCACCGTCCGCGTCTGCCTCCGCCACGAGCGAACCCGAATCAGAAGCCGGTGACAGCGACCACCTCAAGGTCACCCTCACCGGCGCCGGCGACACCGTGCGCGTCGGCGTCAGCACCCAGCTGACCTTCAAGTTCGAGAAGGCAGGCGAAGTGCGGGTCCAGGTGCCCCTCAACGCCGGCCCCGATCTCGAACGCCAGGACAAAGTCCGCGGCGGCGAAGCCGGGCACTAGATCAGCGATGTCGTAGGCGGAATCTAGGGTTGGCCCCGTGGCCAGACCGAAGATCAGCTATGCCTGTTCCGCCTGCGGTTTCGCACCGCCCAAATGGGTTGGCCGGTGCCCGGAATGCGGCGACTGGGGAACGATCGCCGAGAGCGGTCCGGCGCCGTCGTCACGGTCGGCCGCCTCGGTCGCGCCATCGAGCCCGGCCCGGCGGATCACCGACATCGACGCCACCACATCGGTCGCCGTGCCCACCGGTATAGGCGAGTTCGATCGGGTGCTCGGTTCGGGCGTGGTGCCCGGTTCGGTGATCCTGCTCGCCGGTGAGCCGGGCGTCGGCAAGTCCACGCTGCTGCTCGAAACGGTGAAACACTGGGCGCGGCGCGGCAACACCGCGCTGTACATCACCGGCGAGGAGTCGGCCGGGCAGGTCCGGTTACGGGCCGAACGCACCGACGCCGTCCACGAGAGCATCTTCCTGGCGTCCGAGACCGATCTCGCGACCATCCTCGGCCACGTCGACGCCGTCCGTCCCACCCTGCTGATCGTCGACTCGGTACAGACCGTGGTGGCCGGCGGCGTCGACGGAGTGACCGGCGGAGTCACCCAGATACGCGCTGTCACAACGGCTTTGGTGTCACTGGCCAAGAGTCGTGGGATCGCGGTGGTGCTCGTCGGCCATGTCACCAAGGACGGCAACCTCGCCGGCCCGCGGTCGCTGGAACATCTCGTCGACGTCGTGCTGTCGTTCGAGGGCGACAAACATTCGACGCTCCGCATGATCCGCGGCATCAAGAACCGGTTCGGCGCCTCCGACGAGGTGGGCTGTTTCGAGCAGCACGACGACGGCATCCACGAGGTGCCCGACCCGTCGGGAATCTTCCTGCATCAGCGGTCCGCGGACGTGTTCGGGTCGGTCACGATGGTGACGATGGACGGCAAACGCGCCCTCGTCGGAGAGGTGCAGGCCCTGGCCAACGGCGACGATCTGCACAATCCGCGGCGGGCGGTCTCCGGCCTCGACGCCCAGCGCATCGCGATGATCCTGGCGGTCCTGCAGGCCAACGGCTATCCGAAGGTCGGCAAGCAGGAGGTGTACGTGTCGACGGTCGGCGGCATGAAGGTCACCGAACCGGCGGTCGACCTGGCCGCGGCGCTGGCCGTGGCCTCGTTCGTCAAACGCTCACCTATCCCGCAGGACACCGTCGTCATCGGCGAGCTGGGGCTGGCCGGGGAGGTGCGCCGGGTCACCGGCATCGCCCGGCGGCTCGCGGAGGCCAAACGTCTCGGCTTCGCGCGGGCCATCATCCCCGCCGGAACCGACGAGAAACTTCCCGCCGGCATCCGGGCGATGCGCGTGAACAACCTGGGCGAAGCGATCAGCGCGGGCGCGGGACGATGAACAGGGCGTGCGCGATAGCCAGCTCCTGATCCGAATCAGCCGGACGCACAACGGCTTTGCTGTAGATCTTGCGGCCTTTCACCCCCAGCAGTTCAGCGGTGATGCGCACCGTCAACCCCACCGGCACGGGTTTGAGGTAGTCGAGTTCGAGGTGCCCGGTCACGGCGGCGCCGGTGGCGAGCTTGGGTACCGAGCCCAGGACCTCGTCGATCGCGGTGGCCAGGAGACCGCCGTGGATGACTCCGGGGCCGCCTTCCATCCACGGCTCGACCCGCAGATCGGCGTACACAGTGAAGCCCTCGCCGGCGATGGTGACGATGTGCAGACCGTGTGGAGTCCGTGGCCCGCATCCGTAGCACGAAGCGTTGTGTGAGCCCACCGGTTCGCCGGGCGGGGTGGCCTGCGGGTGTCGGGTGACCGGGTCGAGGTCGGCGGGCACGGCGAATTCACTTCTCATAGGTGGATACGCTATTGGTCGACTCACAAGGAGGTGGCACACGGTGCCCGACATTGACAAGCACGGGACCGCCCGCGAAGCGCTGACGCGGGAAACCCTGGCCCGTGTCGCACCGGGCACCGGGTTGCGTGACGGGCTCGAACGGATTCTGCGTGGCGGGACGGGCGCACTGATCGTGCTCGGCCACGACGAGGAGGTCGAGAAGATCTGCGACGGGGGTTTCCGGCTCGATGTCGGGTTCGCCCCCACCCGGCTGCGCGAGCTGGCCAAGATGGACGGCGCGGTGGTGCTGTCGACCGACGGTGAACGGATCCTGCGCGCCAACGTCCAGCTCGTCCCCGACCCGACGATCCCGACCGACGAATCCGGCACGCGTCATCGCGCCGCCGAACGCACCGCCGTCCAGACGGGACATCCGGTGATCTCGGTGAGCGCGTCGATGTCGATCGTGAGCATCTACGTCGACGGGGTGCGGCGGGTCGTCGAGAGCCCCGACCCGATCCTGTCGCGCGCCAACGTGGCCCTGTCGACGCTGGAACGGTACAAGTCACGCCTCGACGAGGTGATCTCGGCGCTCTCGCGCGCCGAGATCGAGGACTACGTGCTGCTGCGGGATGCGATGTCGACCGCGCAGCGCATGGAGATGGTGCGCCGGGTGTCGGTGGAGATCGAGGAGTACGTGCTCGAGCTCGGCGTCAACGGCCGCCAGGTGAGTCTGCAGCTCGAGGAGCTGATCCACGACAACGACACGATGCGTGAGCTGCTGGTCCGTGACTACTACGCGAGCCCTGAGCCGGCCACCACCGAGGAGGTGCGGCAGGCACTCGAAACTATCGAGAGCCTGTCCGACGCCGATCTGCTCGATCTGACGTTGCTGGCCGGCGCGTTCGGCTATCCCACCACCATCGACGCCCAGGACACCTCGATGCGCCCGCGCGGCTACCGTCTGCTGGCCCGGGGTTCACGGATGCAGGTCGCGCACGTCGACCTCCTGGTGCGCAGGTTCGGG
>NZ_CALLZT010000052.1:0-4123 GCF_937858515.1 uncultured Gordonia sp.
AGCTGCGGTGCGACGTTGAACAGGTCACCGACGACACCGAAGTCGGAGATCTCGAAGATCGGGGCTTCTTCATCCTTGTTGACGGCCACGATGGTCTTCGAGGTCTGCATGCCGGCGCGGTGCTGGATGGCGCCCGAGATACCCAGGGCGATGTACAGTTGCGGCGACACGGTCTTGCCGGTCTGACCGACCTGGAACTGACCCGGGTAGTAGCCCGAGTCGACGGCGGCACGCGAGGCGCCGACGGCGGCACCGAGCGAGTCGGCGAGGGCCTCGACGACGGCGAACTTCTCCGCCGAACCCACACCGCGGCCACCGGAGACGACGATCGACGCCTCGGTCAGATCGGGACGGTCGCCGCCCACGTTCGGCTCGGCCTTGACGATCTTGACGGCGTTCTCGGCCTGCTCGGGAACGTCGACGTTCACGACCTCACCGGCACCGGCCTGCGCGACGGCCTCGACGGCACCGGGGCGCAGCGAGAACACGGGAACCTCACCCTTGGCCTGCGCCTCGACGGTGAACGAACCACCGAAGATCGAGTGCACACCCACGCCGCCTTCCTTGACGGCGATGACGTCGGCGAGAACGCCGGAGCCCAGACGGACCGCGAGACGGCCGGCGATCTCCTTGCCGTCGGTGCTGGAGGCGACGATGATCGCGGCGGGCGAGGCCTGCTCGGCGATCGACGACAGCACGTCGACCTTGGGGCTGATCAGGATGCCGGTGATCGCGTCGGACTCGGCGACGTAGATCTTTTCGGCACCGGCAGCCGTGAGGGCGTCGACGACGCCGGCGGCGGTGCCGGGCGCGGCGGCCACGACGGCCGACGGGCTGCCCAGTTCACGGGCGGCGGTGATGAGCTCGCCGGTCGCCTTCTTCAGGCCACCCTCGGCGTCGAGCTCGGCGAGAACGAGTACTTCTGCCATGATTTCTTATCTCCTGGAATGAATGTCGTGGAGTTGGTCGGGTTGAATTGCCGGTCGAGAAGAACTAGATGATCTTCTGCGAGACCAGGAATTCGACGACCTTGGTGCCGCCGTCGCCCTCGTCGACGACGCGCTCGCCGGCCTGCTTGGCGGGCTTCGGGGTGGACGAGATGACCTCGGAGCCTGCGTTCTCGGCGCCCACCTCGTCGGCCTCGACCTCGATCTCGGAGAGCGCGAGGACTGCGATCTCCTTCTTCTTGGCGGCCATGATGCCCTTGAACGACGGGAAGCGGGCCTCGTTGATCTTCTCGTTGACACTGACGATGGCCGGCAGCTCACCCTCGAGGGTGAAGATGCCCTCGTCGGTCTCACGCTCACCGGTGACGGTCTCACCCTCGACATTGAGCGACCGCAGCGACGTCAGGTGCGGCAGTTCCAGGAATTCGGCGATCATCGACGGAACGGCGCCGACGCGACCGTCGGTGGCCTCGTTGCCGGCGATGACGAGCTCGACACCCTCGACGGTGCCCAGCGCGCGGGCCAGGACGTAGGCGGTCTGGACCGCGTCGGAGCCGTGCAGGGCATCGTCCTGGATGTGGATAGCCTTGTCGGCACCCATCGACAGTGCTTTGCGGATCGCGTCGGTGGCGCTCGCGGGTCCGGCGGTCAGCACTGTGACCTCGCCGCCGTTGGCCTCTTTGATCTGCAGAGCGGCTTCGACGGCTTTCTCGTTGATCTCGTCGATCACCGGATCAATGGAGCGATCCAGCGAGAAGTCGTCGGCGAGCTTGCGCTCGGAACCGCTGTCGGGAACCTGCTTGATCAGAACCACAATGTTTGTCATGGGTCTACGTCGACCTCCTGCGTCGGTGTCAGCAACTTACCAACGAGTAAGTTGTGTTTGGTCTCACCTACTTTAACGTGCTGGTCCAAGACACAAAACACCGACTACGTCACACGCGCCCGGACGGACGGGCCACCGATACCGTATGGGGTTCGATACGGCGGCCGGTCATACCTTAGGCTCGGTCAGGTGACCCTTCACAACGACTCGGCAGCACACGAGGCGGTCGACACCGAAACGCCGTTGGCCCTCACCGGCGAACGCACCGTTCCCGGGATCGCCGAGGAGAACTACTGGTTCCGCCGGCACGAGATCGCCTACACGTCGATCCTCGACGAATGCCGTGGCAAGACGGTCCTGGAGGCCGGTTCCGGTGAGGGCTACGGCGCCGCGATGCTCGCGACCGTCGCCGACTCGGTCACCTGCGTCGATTACGACACCTCCGCAGTCGAGCACACCCGCCGCCGGTACCCCGAGCTGACCGTTCATCAGGGCAATCTGATCGAACTGCCGATCGCCGACGCCTCCGTCGACGTCGTCGTGAATTTCCAGGTCATCGAACATCTGTGGGATCAGCCGCAGTTCATCGCCGAATGCCTGCGCGTCCTGCGGCCCGGCGGAAAGCTCCTGATCTCCACACCCAACCGGATCACCTTCTCCCCCGGCCGCGACACCCCGCTCAATCCCTTCCACACGCGTGAACTCAATGCCGCCGAACTCACCGAACTGCTGGTCGACGGCGGTTTCGGCGTCGAGACCATGTACGGGGTGTACCACGGCGCGGCGATCCGGGCGCTGGACGAGAAGTGGGGCGGGTCGATCATCGACGCCCAGATCGAACGGTCCCTGGCCGGTGTGCCGTGGCCGGACGAACTGGCCGCCGACGTCGCCGCGATCGCCACCGACGACTTCGACGTGCTCGACACCACCGGCGGGGACGGCGATATCGACACCAGTCTGGACCTGTTCGCGGTGGCGGTGCGGCCCTGAACGCCGCACATTCCACCAGTGATCAGGTCCCCGGACAGTTCACCCTGGTGCTGCATTCGCATCTGCCGTGGCTCGCCAACCACGGCCGCTGGCCCGTCGGCGAGGAATGGCTTTATCAGTCGTGGGCATCGTCGTATCTGCCGGTGTTCGAGGTGCTGCGCGGGCTGGCCGCCGACGGCTACCGCGACCAGATGTCGCTCGGCATCACGCCGGTGCTCGCCGCCCAGCTCGACGACCCGCACTGCCTGTCGTCGATGTACGAGTGGCTCGCCGACTGGCAACTGCGGTCGATGGAAGCCGCTGTGTCCCGCGACGCCGATCGTCGCGAACTCGGGCACCGTGAATATCGGTCGTCCGCGCATGCGATCGGCGAGTTCGAGACGCACTGGCAGCACGGTGGCAGCCCGCAGATCCGCTCCCTCATCGACTCCGGCGTCATCGAACTGCTCGGCGGTCCGCTCGCGCATCCGTTTCAGCCGTTGCTCGATCCGCGGCTGCGTCGGTTCTCGCTGCGTGAGGGCCTGGCCGACGCACACAGCCGATGGCGCTATGACCCCGCCGGGATCTGGGCACCCGAGTGCGCGTTCACCCCTGGCATGGAACGCGAGTACGCCGCCGCGGGCGTCAGGCATTTCATGGTCGACGGCCCGAGCCTGCACGGCGACACCGCACTCGGCCGCCCGGTCGGCGACACCGACGTGGTCGCCTTCGGCCGTGACCTGTCGGTCAGCTATCGGGTGTGGTCGCCCAAATCCGGCTATCCAGGTCATGCGGCGTATCGCGACTTTCACACCTACGACCACGAGACCGGACTCAAACCGTCCCGGGTCACCGGTCGCAACGTGCCGTCGGATCAGAAAAAGCCGTACGATCCGTCGCGCGTCGCCGCGGTACTCGACAAGCACGTCGACGATTTCGTCGGGCATGTCCGCGAACGCCTGATCGCCGAATCGAGGCGTATCGGACGGCCCGCGCTCGTCGTAGCCGCCTTCGACACCGAACTGTTCGGTCATTGGTGGCATGAGGGCCCGATGTGGCTCAACAAGGTGCTGCGCCGGCTGCCCGAGGTCGGCGTGCAGGTCGGCACCTTGGCCGGTGCCCGTCGCGACGGATATGTCGGCGAGCCGGTGGATCTGCCCGCGTCGTCGTGGGGTTCGGGCAAGGACTGGCGGGTGTGGAACGGTCCGCAGGTGCAGCACCTCGTGCAACTGAACGCCGAGGTCGTCGAGACCGCGCTCGACACCGTCGACAAGCGGCTGGCCGGTGCGCAGACCCGTGATCGGGTGGCCGATCAGATCGTCCGCGAAACCCTGATGACGGTGCAGTCGGACTGGCCGTTCATGGTGTCCAAGGACACCGC
>NZ_CALLZT010000053.1:0-35050 GCF_937858515.1 uncultured Gordonia sp.
GCTACCAGCGGTACACCGGCGGACCGGACCCGCTCGCCCCACCCGTCGACCTGCGGGAGGCGTTGCGGGAGATCGGCGATGACGTGATGGCCGGGTCGTCGCCGCAGCGTGCCCTGCGCGAGTACCTGCGGCGCGGTTCGCAGAACATGCGGGGCCTGGACAAGCTGCGTGAACAGATCAACCGGCGTCGCCAGGAACTGCTGCGCAACCGGAACCTCGACGGGACGTTCCAGGAGATCCGCGAACTCCTCGACCGCGCCGTCCTAGAGGAGCGCAAGCAACTCGCCCGCGACCTCGACGACGACGCCCGGTTCGCCGAAATGCAGATCGGCAACCTGCCGACGTCGACGGCGCAGGCCGTGGAGGAACTGTCGAACTACGACTGGCGCAGCGCCCAGGCCCGTGAGGACTTCGAGAAGATCAAGGACCTCCTCGGCCGCGAGTTGCTCGACCAGCGGTTCGCCGGGATGAAGCAGGCGATGGAAGGCGCCACCGATGCCGACCGCCAACGCATCAGCGACATGCTCACCGACCTCAACAAGCTCCTCGACGCCCACAACCGCGGCGAGGACACCGGCGAGCAGTTCAGTGAGTTCATGGACAAGCACGGCGACTTCTTTCCCGAAAACCCGCAGAACACAGAGGAACTCATCGATTTGCTGGCGCAACGCGCAGCGGCGGCGCAGCAGTTCTACAACTCGCTCACCCCCGAGCAACGCGCAGAACTCGACCAGCTCTCACAACAGGCGTTCGGCTCGCCCGAACTGATGAGTCAACTGGCGCAGATGGATTCGGCTCTGCGGCAGGCCCGGCCGGGTCTCGGCTGGGATGAGTCGAGCGATTTCTCCGGTGGCCAGGGGATGGGTCTCGGCGAAGGGGCCGCGGCGCTGCACGACATCGGCGAACTCGACGCCCTCAGTGAGCAACTGTCCCAACAGTATTCGGGTGCAGGTCTCGACGACATCGACCTCGAAGCGCTGATGCGGCAACTCGGCGAGGAGGCCGTCGTCGACGTGCGGCGCCTCGCCGAACTCGACAAGGCGCTGCGCGACGAAGGCTTCTTCGACCGCTCCGCCGACGGCGAATTCCGGTTGAGCCCCAAGGCGATGCGGCAACTGGGGCAGTCGATCTTCAAGGATGTGGCCGAGCAGATGTCCGGTCGCGGCGGCGAACGGCAAACCCGCAACAGTGGTCGTCTCGGTGAACCGACCGGCGCCTCACGCGAATGGCAGTTCGGCGACACCGACCCTTGGGATGTGACCCGCACCGTGTCCAACGCGGTGCTGCGAACGCTTTCCGAAAGCGGCGAACCGTCAATTGCGGTGCGCGACATCGCCGAGGGCGGAGTTCGCATCGATGTGCGCGACGTCGAGGTCTCGGAAACGGAATCACGCACCCAGGCTGCCGTGGTGCTGCTCGTCGATACCTCGTTCTCGATGGAAATGGAGGGCCGGTGGACGCCGATGAAACGGACCGCCATCGCACTCAATCACCTGGTGTCCACCCGATTCCGGTCCGATGAGCTGCATCTGATCGCGTTCGGCCGGCACGCCCGCACCATCGACATCGCCGAACTGACCGGCCTGCAACCACGTTGGGAGCAGGGCACCAACCTGCACCATGCGCTCCTGCTGGCGCAGCGTCATCTGCGGCGCTTCCCCAACGCGCAGCCGGTGGTCCTGGTGGTGACGGACGGTGAGCCGACCGCCCACCTCGACCCGTCGGGCGAGCCGTTCTTCTTTTACCCGCCGCACCCGCAGACTATCGCGCTCACGGTCCGCGAACTCGACCACATCTCCCGACTCGGTGCCCAGGTGACGTTCTTCCGACTCGGTGAGGATCTGGGTTTGGCGAGATTCATTGATCAGATCGCCCGCCGCATCGGCGGCCGCGTCGTGGCCCCTGACCTCGACGGTCTCGGTGCCGCCGTCGTCGGCGACTACCTCAACAGCCGCGCCCGCCGCCGCGGCTGACCCGGGGACCGGCACGCTACCGGGCGTCGTGAGGGGTGGCCGCGACAGTCGTCGGGATCAGTTGGGAGCCGCGACTCACCGGACCCTTCGAGACGCTCGCTCGTGCCTCGCATCGCCCTCAGGGATCAAGATGTGTGGTCATGCGCGAGGGGATACGTGTCGCTGGGCAACGGCGCGAAGTGTGTGGTCACGACGCGAGGGGACGTGTCTTGATCCCTGAGACTGATCAGTCGCGACCAGCCTTCTTGATCCCTGAGGCCGAAGCGACGTAGGAGCGAGGGTCTCGAAGGGTCCGGTGAGATGTCGGCATGGCCGGACCACCTCCTACCGTTGCTGCAACGGTAAGATGCCCAGGATGGTGGAGATAGCGGCAATCGTCGAGGTGGGACGCACCCTCAAGAACATTGCGCTCGGGGCGTCGCCGTGGGTGCCGGGGCAGCGGCACTACGGCATCGGTGGGTTCACGGCCGACGAACTGACCGCAGCGCTGGCGAGCGACATCCCCGGCGCCCGCATCGAGAGCGTCGACGTCATCGCGGGCGACGCGATGACCACCGACCACGCCCACCTTGTCCTCACCTGGAACGCCGACGGACGTGCGGCGCAGTTGCCCACCGCACTGTTCACCAAAGGCACGCCCGCCGGCGTGTCGACCAGAATCCTCAACTCGGCATTCGGCTTGTGCCAGAACGAGGTCCGCTTCTACAACGAGCTGTATCCGGCCGTCGCCGACATCACTCTCACCCCGTACGGTGCCCGGCTGCGCAGCGGCGGACGATTCGCAATAGCGCTCGCCACCCTCGAACCGAACGAGGCCACGTTCTTCGAACTCGGCAGCACCGTGCCGCTCGGTCACGCCGAAGCGGTCATCGATTCCCTCGCGAAACTCCATGCAGCGTACTGGAATTCACCGCGATTCGGCGGTGCTCTGAAATGGCTGACCCCGTACTCCCGCCAACCCGGCTGGCCCATCGGACAACGGGTGATGCCGCTGATCAATCGCACCTGGCTGCAACGCCGTGACGACGTCCCCACGGAGATCAAACAACTCACCACCCGATACCTCAAGAACCAGAACATCTTCGACACCGAACTCGAATCCATGTCGCCCACGTTCTGTCACGGAGATACCCACGCCGCCAACACCTTTACCCGCGCCGACGGCACCGCAGGCCTGTTCGACTGGCAGCAGGTGCACAAGGCCAATGGCATGCGCGATGTCACCTACTTCATCGGCTGGTCCCTGGAACCGGAGGCACGAGCGGCGTCGGAAAAGGACCTGATAGCTCGCTACCTCGGCGGCCTGCGCACCCACGGCGTCGACGACGTGCCTTCCCTCGCCGACGCCTTCGAACTGCATCGATGGCTGATGGTCATCGCCTGGAACGCCGCCTGGGCGCCGCTGGCGATGTACGGCGGCGACGACGAAACCCTGTGCACCGGGCTGTTGTCCCGCTTCACCGCCGCATTGCAGGACCTCGACACCGCGGAAGCCTTGCGCGGCATCCTCGATCGCCGGACGTAACCCCGGTCGCAACGTTCGCAGTTGAGGACGGTGGATCAGTTATCCACAGGCCCCGATATTCTCCCGTCGATCCCCACCGACCACGCCTAGACTGTCGTCATGACCGCCGCCCCGCATCCCGGCGACCAGCCGTTCGCCACGCGGCTCGTCTCGCTGCCGGTCCCGCCTCCGAGTGGGTTCACTACCGCCGACCTTCCACAACTGATGGAGATCATCGGTGGCCGATTCGAGCTGCGCGACGGTGACATCGTGATGATGGCGACGCCGACGCACTGGCACGACGAGGTGGCGCATTACCTCAGGTCGGCGCTACGGGGCGTCGCTCCACGGGAGTTCGTCGTCGCCAACGAGAAGGGCGTCGACCTCGGACACAGCAATCCTGAGCCCGACGTGCTGGCGGTGTCCCGAGAAGCTGTCGCTTCGGGCAGCTTCATCTTCGCGCCCACCGACGTCCACCTAGCCATCGAAGTCATGTCACCCGGCTCCAAGACCAAGGACCGCAAGCTGCGTCCGGCGCAGTATGCCGAGGCGGGTATCGCGTGCTTCTGGCGCGTGGAGAACGAGGACGACGCGATGGTGGTGTACACCTTCGAACTGCTCCCCGAAGGGGGCGCGTATGCACCGACCGGCGTGCACCGGCATCGGGTCGTCGTCGACAAACCATTTCCGATCGACATCGAACTACCACCGGTGACGTGGTGATTCTCCGGTAGCGTGAGGCCATGACCGCCGCCCCGCATCCCGAGGACCTGCCGTTCGCCACGCGGCTGGTGGCGTTGCCGGTCCCACCCGACGACGGCTTCACGGCCGATGACCTGCCCCGGCTGATGGAGACCATTGATGGTCCGTTCGAACTGCTCGACGGTGATGTCGTGATGATGGCTCCGGCCACGTTCTGGCATAACCAGGCGGTCGACATTCTCAATTCGGCTCTCGCCGGCCAGGCGCCGGCGTCAGTGGTGGTGGCCCGCGAGGCGGGGATCAGACTCGGTACCTCGGTGCCGATTCCGGACGTTCTCGCGCTTACCCGGGAAGCAGTGGCGGCGGACGCTGTCGCCGTCGATCCGCACGCGGTGCTGCTGGCCGTCGAGGTCTTATCGCCGCGGACCAAGACCAAGGACCGCAAGCTGCGTCCGGCGCAGTATGCCGAGGCGGGTATCGCGTGCTTCTGGCGCGTGGAGAACGAGGACGACGCGATGGTGGTGTACACCTTCGAACTGCTTCCCGAAGGCGGCGCGTATGCACCGACCGGCGTGCACCGGCACCGGGTCGTCGTCGACAAACCGTTTCCTATCGACGTCGAACTGCCACCCGTGACCTGGTGACCGGCGTCAGCGGTTCCAGTTGCCGGGCGGCTGATTGCCGGGATAGCCACCCGGGTAGCCGGGGCCCGGCTGCGGATAGTTCGGATACCCACCCTGCTGCGGATAGCTTTGGTAGCCGCCGGCCGGCGGGTACGTCGTCGGAGGCTTCTTTCGGCTCGCCCCGACAATCCACAGAATGCCTCCGACGACCATAAGAACCAGTCCGCCACCACCACCGAAAACCGCCAGCAGAATGCCGCCGACGCTCTGGAAGATGCCGGTCGCCGAAAGCTCGGGCGTCGCCACCGCGTAGCCGTCGCAGGCGATCGTGTACGACCCGGTCTTGGTGAAACCGACGCCCTGATAGGACCGGACCGAACGGCCGTCGTAGGTGAACGTGGTCTCGAGGCTCGATGTGACGTCCTTGGTGGCAGCAGGACCGGTGATCTGGCAGTTCGGTCGGTCGTAGTTGGTTCCGGAGCCTTGTCCGAACAGGAAGATCTCGTCGCCGGCGTCGAAATCTCTGGTCACAGAACCCTCGACGACGAACGCGTTCTCGGCCATGTCGGCGACCTTGCCGAAACCGGTCGCCGCGAAGAACACGCCGACCGCGACGGCCGCGAGCATGATCACGAGCCCGAGGACCGTGAACCACTTACCGACTTTTGCCATGCCGGAATAGTCCCATACCCGGCGGTCGAAGTCAGGGTGTATCTGGGGGTTTGTCCGGAGTCTGAATGGCCGCGCCCCGCACTAGGCTTGCCGCTATGACAATCTCGCCCGAGCCATCCGAGGGCCACACGTCAGGGCCCGACGCCACGCCCGGCCCGATTCCGTTGCGCAAGCCGGATCTCACCGCGGCCCACAACCTCGACCCGCGCGCACGATTGCGGGCCTCGGACGCCGATCGTGAACTGGTACAACAGATTCTGTCGGCGGCGCTGTCCAACGGCAGCCTGTCGCTGTCGGAGTTCGACGAACGGTCGTCGAAGGTCGTGGTGGCCAAGACATTCGGCGACCTCGACAACCTCACCGACGACCTTCCCGTGGCTCAGCTCGGTGTCCCGATCCCGCCATCGTCGGCGACCGGTTCGGCGTCCCGGCTCAGCTCCGGATCAGGCCGTCGCCTCGTACACAACGCGGTCGCGGTGATGTCGGGGTGGGAGATCGGCGGCAACGCGGCCGTCGGCGACAACCTGCAGGCGTTCGCCTTGATGGGCGGCATCGACATCGACCTGCGTGAGGTGGAGTTCACCGCGCCGCAGCTGACCATCCGCTGCGCCGCGATCATGGGCGGCATCGACATCACCGTTCCACCCGATGTGACCGTGGAGGTGAACGGATTGGCCGTGATGGGCGGTTTCGGCGGCAAAGCCGCAGGTCTGGGCCCTCCCGGCGCGCCGGTGGTCGTAGTGACAGGCCTGGCGCTGATGGGCGGCGTCGACGTCAAACGCAAGCCCCGCAAGAATCCGGAGAAATAGCCGCCGGCACCAGGGAGCCATGTCGCCGGAGAATCGCGGGCGGTCAGGCGAGGAGGAGGGCTATCACCGCGATCGTGGGGATGGAGCCGAGGGTGGTGATCAGGGCTGTGTCGCGTGCCAGGATCTGGCCGCGGCGGTAGCGGGTGGCGTAGACCAGGACGTTCTGGGCCGTCGGTAGGGCGGCGATAACCACCTGGGCGAACAACTGGTGGCCGGTTTCGCCGAAGCCGAACCGCGCCACCAGGTACGCCATCACCGGCATCACGACCAGCTTGAGCACACTTGCGACGGCGATGTCGCGGCGCGGGCTCTCACCCTTCTTGAACACGGCGACACCGGTCAGCGACAATCCGAACGCCAGCAGCGCCGCCGGCACCGACGCCGAGCCGAGCATCTCGAACGACTTCATGATCGCCTCGGGCGGCTGCCAGCCGATCAGCGAAATGACCAGACCGGAGACGCCGCCGAGTACGATCGGATTGGTCATCGGGGTCACCACCGCATCGCGCAGCGTGTTGCGCCAGCCGTCACCGGACTGCCTGTCGAGCGCCGTGAGGTCGAGTGCGGTCAGCGCGATCGGCGAGTAGATGAGGATCTGGAACAGTAGCAGCGGGGCGATGAACGACGCGTCGTCGAGCACGAAGATCGCGATGGGCAGCCCGAGGTTGACGCTGTTCACATACGACGACGACAATGCGCCGATGGTCAGTTCGGGAATCGGCCGGCGCAGCCACAGCCCCACGATGAGCAGATAGGCCACACCGATGGCCGACGCACAGCCTCCGGCGATCACCAGGGTGGAGGAGAACACCACCGACAGATCCGACGTGACCAGCGAATGCAGCAGCAACGCCGGTGTGCACACGAAGAACACCAGTCGCGACAGCACCTCGTGGGCGTGTTCGCCGAGAGTGTTGGTGCGCCCGAGCAGATACCCGGCACCGACCACGATGAAGATGACGGTGAAACCGGAAATCACGCCAGACATTTGAATGATTCTAGTGAGCACACCCGGTGTGACCGGTGCCTCGCAGGTGTATCCGGCTACTCTGGGCGGCACGAGTGCCGGTTTCCGGGACACCCGGTGGCCCGGCGGCCCGATCGCGATGGAGGCGACGTCCAATGTCCTACCCGAACGGAACTCCCGACCCCTCGCAGGGACCGGACCTGACCAAACGTGACGATGCGGCATCGGCCGGGTCCGGCGGCGCCCCGCAGGGATGGTCGCAGGTTCCGGCGGCCGGTGACGGGAACAGCGCACAGTACGCACCCACTCAGTTCGGCGTCCCCCAGATCGGCGTCCCCCAGGCAGACGTTCCGACGCAGTTCGGATCGCCGACGCCGACGCCGTCACCGGAGAATCCGTACGGCAACCCCGCTGCTGCTCCCGGCGTACCCGGGGCCGGTCAATACGGTGCCGGTCAATACGGGGCCGGCCAAGCAGGCCAGTACGGTGCCGGTCAGAACACGGCGGGTCAGTATGGCGCCGGGCAGTATGCGGCCGCGCCCTACAGTGCGGGCCAGTACGGGGCCACCCCATATGGGGCCGCCGGGTACGGGGTCTCGCCGTATCCGATCGCGCCGACGAACAACAGCAAAGCAATCGGTGCGCTGGCCTGCGGAGTCGTCGGAATCTTGGGGATATGGGTCTGCTTTGTCGGCCTGCCCGTCGGCATCGTCGCGGTGATCCTCGGCCCGATGGCCAAGCGCGAGATCGCGGCGTCGGGTGGAACCCAGACCGGTGAGGGCATGGCGACCGCGGGTATCGTGCTCGGCTGGATTGCGACTGCGCTGACCATCGCCTTCCTGGTGTTCGCGGGCGTCATCGGCGTGTTCGGCTGACACGTGCCAGTCGGTCCGGGGACGATCGTTTTGGAGCTTTACGGTCATCGGCGGTAGTCTGGTCGGGTTGTGTGTCGCGCCCTCCGGGGGTGCTGCGCGCAGATCGGCCGGTCGTCCTACAAGCTTCGATGCGCATGACAGGCGGTCGCGCGAAGACTTGTAGTACAGACAGAAAAGAAGGGTTCAACCATGGCTGTTCCGAAGCGCCGGATGTCGCGGGCCAACTCCCGTAGCCGTCGTTCGCAGTGGAAGGCGGACAATCCCGCACTCCAGGAAGTGAAGGTGAACGGCGTTCCGCAGCGCCTGCCGCGTCGCCTCGTCAAGGCCGTGCAGGCCGGGATCCTCGACCTCGACCGTCGCTGATCACTTCCCGTCGCCGGGCCGGCGACAACCTCTGAATATCGCGATCACCGCCCCGGACATCGTCTCGGGCGGTGATCGCGGTTCGCGTCCCGCCGAGCCGAAAGCGGCGGAACCGGTTAACGTCGACACCGTTGTCGTTTAGTGTCGCGCTGTATGAGGTGCCTTGAGGGTCCCGTCAGTGTCCGGGTGACACGCCGAACGCCGGTGATCCCGCTCGTCGTGTCTGTGCTGACCGTCGTTCTTGTCACCGTGGCGCTTCTCGATGCGCCGCGTGCGTCGGCGTCGGTCCGGGTCGGGACGGGCGCGGGCAGCGTCACACAGGCTTATCTTGTCGACGCCCAGCCGGGCGCGCCGGTGCGGCTGATCGGACCGGCGGGCGCGGTCATGGGTACCGGCCGTGTCGATCGGCTCGGTTCATTCCTCATCCGCGACCTGACACCCGGGCCCGGATACCGGTTCGAGGTGTCGGGCCGGGCCGGCAACACGTTCGCGGTCCGCGCGCAGCAGCCGCCGGACAAGGCACTCTACCGAAGTCAGCGGTTCGGGGCCGGCTACCACTACGTGCGGATGCGCGACGGAATCGAGCTGGCGGTCATGGTGCGGCTGCCTGTGGGCAAGACGATGGCCGACGGCCCGTTCCCCACGGTCATCGAGTATTCGGGATATCAGGCCGCGGCGCCCGGCGACGTCGTGGTGGGCGCGATCGGCAAACAGTTGAAGAAACCGGATCCGCTGGCACCGGTGCCGGGGGTGATCCTCGGTGGGGCGATCGGTCCGGCTGCCGGGTTCGCCACGGTCATCGTGCAGATGCGGGGCAGTGGCTGTTCCGGTGGCGCGTTCGACCTGTTCGATTATCCGACGATCTACGACGGCTACGACATCGTCGAAACCGTGGCCGCCCAGCCGTGGGTGGCCGGCCACCGGGTCGGGCTGGTGGGCATCTCGTTCTCGGGGATCTCGCAGCTCGCGGTGGCGGGGACCCGTCCGCCGAGCCTCGCGGCGATCGCGCCGATGTCGATCACCTACGACCTGTATTCGACCGGTTTTCCCGGTGGGATCTTCAATACCGGTTTCGCCAATTCGTGGATCACCGAACGGCAGAAGGAGGCCCGGCCGGCGCCCACTGGTGGGCAGCCATACGCCAGGGAACTGGTGCGACGCGGAGACGCCCGGTGCCTGGCCAATCAGCGGTTGCGTCTGCAAACCCAGGACCTGCGCCGGCTGATCGAGCAGAATCCCACGCGCACAACGTCATTGCTCGAGCACCGGTCGCCGTCGTACTGGGCGTCGAAGATCGCTGTTCCGGTGTTGCTGACGGGGACATTGCAAGATGAACAGGTGGGACCGCAGTGGACTTCGATCATCGGTGAGTTCGACAAGAATCGCCGGGTGTGGGTCAAGATGGTCAACGGTCCGCACTTCGACAGTGTGGCACCGCAACTGCTCAGTTCCTGGTATGAGTTCCTGAATATCTTTGTGGCAAAACGGGTACCGAGATTCAATCCGGCGCTGGTGGCGCTGGCGCCGGCCGTGTACGGGGGGAGTACCTCCACGCCCGGCGCCGTTGTCGAGACCGACCGGCTCGCCGGTGCCCGCGATCTCGGCGACGCGCGACGCCGGTTCGCCGACGGTCCACGCGTGCAGGTGTGGTTCGACAGTGGATCCGGTTCGGCTGTGCCCGGCAATCTTTCGGCACGCTGGCAGCGTGGGTTCGCGTCGTGGCCGCCCGCGTCGGTAGGGTCGGGGACCCGGCTGGCACTGGCCGCCGGCGGTGAACTGACAGGCCGGTCGACGCCGTCGGCGACGGTGTCGTTCCGTCCCGACCCGGCGTCGAGACCGGCGGGAACGCTGAACGTGGTGGGTTCTTCGCAGGTGCCGTGGCGGGGGCTGCCACCGTACCGATGGTTTCCGGTGCCGGGGCATTCGGGAGTCGGATTCGTTTCCACGGCAACCGATCACGATGTGATGGTGGTCGGTCCGGCGAGTCTGGATCTGCGGCTGTCGTCGTCGGCACGCGATACCGATCTGCAGGCCACGCTCAGCGAGGTGCGGCCCGACGGCAGGGAAACCTATGTGACCACCGGGCATTTGCGGGCGTCTTTCCGGGATGTCACATTGTCGTCGACAATGCTTGAGCCGCAGCGTGATTGGCTGAACCCTCGGCCGCTACAGCCGGGATTCCAGGACGTGCGGATCGCCCTGAGGTCGGTCGCGCACGTGTTTCGGAAGGGCTCACGCATCCGGGTCACCATCACCGCCCCCGGCGGCGACATGACATCGTGGCGGTTCGACACCCCCGCCACCGGTGGTCGGGTCATCGATACCCTCGCGCTCGGCGTGGGCGGATCTTCGCTTGTGCTGCCGGTGGTTCCGGGGCAGCGCGCCGGTGCGCCGCTGCCCGCGTGCGACGGTCAGCGCGGGCGTCCCTGCCGCACCTACCGCCCGGCGTTCAACGGCGGCTGAGACGCAACTGGTTGGGAGCCGCATCTCACCGGACCCTTCGAGACGCGTCGGCTCGCAAGCTCGCGCGACGCCCTCAGGGATCAAGAAGTATGGTCGCGACCAGTCGTCTTGGTGGTGGTGCAGTGGTCGTGACCAGTCGTCTTGTTGTTGTTGGGGTAGTGGTGTCCGGTCATCTTGTTGGTGGTGGGGTGGTGGTGGTGTCCGGTCATCTTGTTGGTGGTGCAGCAGTCGCGACCATTCTTCTTGATCCCTGAGGCCGATGCGACGAAGGAGCGAGGGTCTCGAAGGGTCCGGTGACACGCACACCTGACGCAACCACTCCGGAAACAGACCAAACAACAATGTCCGCAACACCTTTCGGTGCTACGGACATCGTCGAAACAAGAACTCAGCTCTGCGCGAGGTACTTGTTGATGGTGCGCGAGACGAAGTTGGGGACGAACTTGGCGGCGTTGGCCAGTACGGTGGTCTGTAGGCCGACGGTGTACGAGGTGCGGTGCAGCAGCTTGTCCTGGGTGGTGGGGTGGACCGACTCCCACACCTTGTCGGCGACCTGCTCGGGGGTGATCCGGACGCCGAGGGTCTTGGTGGACTTGGCGTCGTTCGCGGCCAGCGCGGTCTTGGCCCACAGCGGCCAGATGGCGACGGCGCGGATGTCGTCGTTCTCCCATTCGAGCTCGAGTGCCTCGGTGAGGCCGGCGACGAAGAACTTGGTGGCGCTGTAGACCGCGATCTCGGGCTGGCCGTAGATGGCCGATGCCGAGGCGATGTTCACCAGATGTGCGCCGGGGGTGCGCTTGAGGTAGGGGTGGGCGACCTGTGCGCCGAGCGCGACACCGAGGGCGTCGATCTCGATCTGGCGGCGGACGGCGTCGGCGGAGATGTCGACGAGCAGGCCGGCGACGAGGATGCCGGCGTTGTTGTCGAGGACGTCGAGGGTGCCTCCGGTGTGGGAGGTGAACTCCTCGAGGGCCTGGGCCCACTGCTTCTCGTCGCGCACGTCGAGGGTGCCGGTGATCCACTCGGGGTGGTTGGCCTTGACCTTGGCGAGGCCGTCGGCGTCGACGTCGTACACGCCGACGGTCCAGCCTTCGCGGGAGAACCGCTCGGCCGTCGCCAGACCGATTCCGGCCGCGCCGCCGGTGATGAAGATTGAGGGCATTGTTACTCCTGAGATGGATACGCAGGTGTTGACCTGCGGTGATTGTCCCGTTGGGGATGTGCGCCGATGGGATGTGACCAGCAACTTACTGGCCAGTATAGAACCACTGAACTCCGCCCCGGGCCACCATTTGTGATTCGCCTCACTGTGAGGCGAATAACTGGCGAGTCTCTCAGTGTCGGTTGAGCAGGAACCGTGCCCGGGATCTTCTCGGGTGAACATGTTCCTGCTACGTTGACAACGACTGTTGATATGACACTGATCATTGATATGATGCAAGTCATAGTTCATATGGAGGGACACACGATGACTATCGCGATGGAACGCGACTTCGGCGGCACCGACGCCGCCGACCTGGGAACTCCCGACAACGTCGTCAGCATGCGCGATGAGGGCGCCAATGAGGTCTCCAAGCGCCTGTTGGCCTCGGCTGCCCGGCTCTCGCGCAACGCGATGACCGAGATCGACTGGTCGGCACCTCTGGACCCCACCAAGTACGGTTGCAGCCCCGAATGGTCGTCGCTGTACGGTACCGGCTACTGGGATGAGCTCACCGAGGAGCAGCGCATCTCGGTGACTCGGCACGAGTTCTCGTCCATCATGTGTATCGGCATCTGGTTCGAGATGATTCTGCAGGAAATGGTCATCCGCGATCAGTACCTCGGTGCCTATCACAGCCCCGAATTCCAGTTCGCGCTCACCGAGATCGCTGATGAATGCCGCCACACCATCATGTTCGCCAAGGCGTCGGAAAAGCTTGTCGGGAACTCCTACAAGCCGCGCCCGCTGATCGGATTCGCCGGCAAGTTCTTCAAGGCCACCGCCAAGAACGAGGTCGCCTACGCCGGTATCCTCGTCGCCGAAGAGGTTCTCGACGTATTCCAGCGAGGCTGCATGCGCGACGAGCGTGTCCTGCCGCTCATCCGCACCGTCAACGAGATCCACGTCCTCGAAGAGTCGCGACACATGAAGTTCGCCCGCGAGGAGGTGCGTGACTCTGTCAAGGGAATCAGCAAGGGCCGCCGTCAGTTCAGCGCCCTCTACATCGCGCTGGGCGCGTACTTCATCGTCACCAGCCTCGTGCAGCGGCAGGCCTTCGCCGACGCCGGCCTCGACGCCGACCGCGCGATGAAGGAGATGAAGAGCAATTCTCACTTCCAGTCGATGATCCGCAGCAGCTGTGCACATCTCATGGAATTCCTCGACGAGGTCGGCCTGCTCACCAAGCCTGCGATGTACTGGTACCGGAAAGCGAATATGCTCTGATGTTTGTTATCACCCAGTCGTGCTGCAGTGACGCGGCATGTGTCTCCGTGTGCCCGGTGAACTGTATTCATCCGACCCCGGAGGAACGCGGTTTCGGCACCTCGGACATTTTGCACATCGATCCGCAGGCGTGCATCGACTGCGGTGCGTGCGCCGATGCCTGCCCGGTGAACGCCATTTACCCGGCCGACAAACTCGGCACCAGGGACAGGGTATTCATCGACATCAACGCCGACTATTACAAGAGCCACCCCGACATCCAGTCCGGATACGCACCCACCGGCGCCGAACTGCCCGGCATGGCGCCGTTTCCCGAGGTGGTGGCCGCCACCGACGACGACTGGCCTGGCATCACCTACCCGGACCTCCCGAAACTCCCCGCGGACCTGCGGATCGCGCTGGTCGGGACGGGGCCGTCGGGCGGTTATGCGCTGCGCACGTTGATCGACCGGACGGAGGCGCAGGTCACCGTCATCGACCGGCTGCCCACTCCCGGTGGTCTGGTGCGTGCCGGTGTGGCCCCGGACCATCCCGGCACGAAGGGTGTCCTGCACAGCTTCGACCTGCTCTACCGTGACCCTCGTGTCACCATGGCCACCAACGTCGGCGTGGGCGCCGGGCCGGACGAGATCACCCCGGCCGAGCTGGCCGAACACTTCGACGCGGTGTTCTACGCGGTCGGCGCGAGCGAATCGCGGCGCCTCGGGATTCCGGGTGAGGATCTGCCCGGCTCGACGTCGGCGACAGAGCTGGTGGCCTGGTACAACGCGGCCCCCGGAGCCGACTCGGGACCGCCGATCCGCCGCGGCGGCGATGAGCGGGCCACCGGCCGCGCGGTGATCGTCGGCACCGGAAACGTCGCGCTCGATGTGGCGCGCATCCTGGTGTCGCCGCCCGAACTGCTGGCCACCACCGACATCGCCGACCGCGCGCTGGCGATCCTGCGCGAACAGAACGTGCACGAGGTGGTACTGCTGGGCCGTCGCGGCCAGGATTCGGCCGCGTACACCGCACCGGAGTATCGGGCGCTGGCGGCCATCCCCGGCGTCGATGTCGAGGTCTTCGACAACGCCGACGGACAGGTACCGGACTTGTCGTTGCCGGCGGACCCGTCGCGCAGGCGCATCGTGTTCCTGTTCCATTCCGCGCCCGAAGAGATCATCGGCGACAGCCGCGTCGACGCCGTCGCGATCCGCAGCGGCGGCACCAGTCACAAGGTGGCCACCGATCTGGTGGTGCGCTCCATCGGCTACCGCTCCACCCCGATACCCGGGCTCGCCTTCGATGACGAACGTGGTGTGATCAGCAACGACGACGGCCGGTTACTCGACGAGTCCGGTCGGGTCATCCCGGGCGGATACGTGGTCGGCTGGGCCAAACGCGGTCCCAACGGCGGTATCGGCGCCAACAAGATGTGCGCGATCGCGACCGTGGAGGACTTCATCGCCGACGCCGCCTCTGGCAAGCTGATCCGCACTCGCAAGGCCCCCAAGGCGTTCGGTTCGCTGGTCCGCAAACGCGTCCGGAATGTCATCGGCTACCGCGGTATACGAGCCATCGACCGTCTCGAACGTCGTCGCGGCGCCGCGCAGGGGCGTCCGCGCGTCAAGTTCACCCAGCTCGCCGACATGGTCGGCGCCGCCGGTCGTTGCCGTCGCTGATGGCTCTGTTCGAGGTGATGCCGTCAGGTGTCGAAAGGTCACCGGACCCTTCGTGACCCTCGCTCCTTCGTCGCTTCGGCCTCAGGGATCAAGGTGTGTGGTCGCGCTGGGGGCGCATCCTTGTCGCTTCGGCTTCAGGGGTCAAGGTGTGTGGTCGCGATTGTTGTGGGGGATGCGTCTTGACTCCGGAGGGCGATGCGAGGGGCTCAGGTGTCCGAGTCGTGCTCGGCGAAAGCCGAGATGGGGGACACATCTTGATCCCTGAGGGCGATGCGAGGGACGAGCGAGCGTCTCGAAGGGTCCGGTGACGTGACATCCTCACGTCACCACCTCGAACCATGCGGCCCGGTGAGGGACTGACAACGTGGCCGTAACACGGCGGCAAGTCGTAATTGACCGGGTGCGCGGATAGTGGCGGAATGTCCAGTACACCGCACTTCCTGCAGGGCGTCTTCGACTTCACCGGAAAAGGCCTGGCCGCACCGGTATCCCTCGACGCCGGGCTGCGGTACGTGGTACCTGCCGGATTGACCGCGCAGCCACTGTACTTCCGGGGCGGCAATTCGTCCGCGGAATTGATCGTGTTGACGCTGCTGCGGGACGGAAAACCGATGCGGCTGTTCCCGATCGGCGCACAGGCGTCGGTGAACGTGCCGTTGCGGGTGGTCGAGGACATCGACGCCGACGTCACCCTCGAACTCGTCCTCGCCGCGCCCGACGGGGCATCGGGCCAGGTGGTCATCGACTTCGGCATGGTGGTGTTCTGATGAAACTCGTGGTGGTGGGCAACGGTATGGCCGGTGCCCGGACGGTCGAGGAGATCCTGTCGCGCGGCGGTGACCGCTTCGACATCACGATGATCGGCGACGAACCGTACGGCAATTACAACCGCATCATGCTCTCGCACGTCCTCGCGGGCGAGGCCGACGTCGACGACGACGATCTGATGCTCAACCCGATGGCCTGGTACCGCGAGAACGGCATCACTCTGCATGTGGGCGACAGCGCCGAATCGATCGACAGGTTCGCCAAGACGGTCACCTGCGCCAGCGGCCGTGTCATCGATTTCGACACCCTGATCATCGCGACAGGTTCCAACACCTTCTTCCCCAACATGGACGGTCTACGCGAGGCCGACGGCCGTTTGGCGCGTGGGGTTTTCGGGTTTCGCACCATCGCCGACACCAACGGCATGCTGCAGATGGCGCAGGCCCGCGACGACGTACGCGCCGTGGTGATCGGCGGTGGTCTACTGGGTCTGGAGGCCGCGTACGGACTCACCACACAGGGTGTGAACGTCGATGTGGTGCATTCACCGGGACATCTGATGAATCAGCAGCTCGACGAGCACGGCGGAAAGGTGTTGCGCAACAAGATCGAAGCGCTGGGGGTAGGTGTCCACACCGGTAAACGCACGACCGCCGTCCTGAGGGGGGACGACGGCCGCGTCGCCGGTGTGGGTTTCGCCGACGGCACCGCGATCGACGCCGACATGATCGTGGTGGCCGCCGGCATCCGGCCCAACATCGAGCTGGCCCGGCGCGCAGGCCTGGTCACCGAACGTGGCATCGTCGTCGACGACCAGATGCGTTGCGAGGACGAGGGTTCCATCTTTGCCGTCGGCGAGTGCGCCCAGCATCGCAGTGAGGTGTACGGCCTGGTCGCCCCCCTGTGGGAGCAGGCGGTGGTGCTCGCCGACGTGGTCACCGGAGCCAATCCCGATGCGGCATACCATGGTTCCCGTACCACCACCAAGCTCAAGGTGGCCGGGGTGGACGTGGCGGCGATGGGTGTGAAGGGTCCCGAACATCCCGACGACGAGTTCGTGCAGTTCTACGAACCGAAGAAGGGTATCTACAAGAGCGTCGTGGTGCGTGACAACAAGCTGATCGGCGCGATGCTGCTCGGTGACGTGTCCAAGGTCGGCTTTCTCAGTCAGGCGTTCGATGACAAGGTGCCGCTGCCCGACGAACGCATCTCGATGCTGTTCGACATCGGAACACCCAGCGCCGCAACGGGTGCCGCGGAACTGTCCGACGACGCGGTGGTGTGCAACTGCAACGGCGTCAGCAAGGGCGACATCGTGGCGTGCGTCGCGTCGGGGTGCACCAGCGTGGCGCAGGTATGCGCGAAGACCCGCGCAGGGAAGGGATGCGGGTCGTGCAAGGGCATGGTCGGCGACATCGTCACCCTCGCAGCGGGTTCGGACCTGACCGTCGACGCCTCCGCCGACTGGTACGTGCCGTCCATCCCGATGACCAAACCCGAACTGATCGAAGCGATCCGGGCGCGAGACCTGCGGTCGGTGAGCGAGGTGATCGCCGAACTCGCTCCCGACGGGGAGGACGCGGCGGCCAAGATGCCGCTGGCGTCGTTGCTCCGGGTGATCTGGGGGGCGGACTGGAAACGCGAGGAGGGCGCCCTGTTCATCAACGACCGGGTGCACGCCAACATTCAGCGTGACGGCACGTTCTCGGTGGTGCCGCAGATGCGGGGTGGGGTCACCTCGCCGGCGCAGTTGCGCAAGATCGCCGACGTCGCCGAGAAGTACGACATTCCGATGATCAAGGCGACCGGCGGGCAGCGACTCGATCTGCTCGGGGTGCGCAAGGAGGATCTGCCCAAGGTATGGGCGGATCTGGACATGCCATCGGGCTACGCCTACGGAAAGAGCTTCCGCACAGTGAAAACCTGTGTAGGAACGGACTATTGCCGGTTCGGGCTAGGCGATTCGACAGCGCTCGGCATCGCTCTGGAAAACCGTTATCAGGGGCTGGAATCACCGGCGAAACTGAAGCTGGCCGTGACCGGCTGTCCCCGCAACTGCGCCGAATCATTGTGCAAGGACTTCGGTGTGGTCGCCATCGGCGAGGGCCGATGGGAAATTTACGTGGGCGGTGCTGCGGGCGCGCATATCCGCAAGGGTGACGTACTGGCGACCGTCGACTCGCCCGACGAGGTGATCCGCTTGTGCGGCTTGTTCATTCAGTACTACCGCGAGCAGGCCAAATGGCTCGAACGCACCTACGCGTGGGTGCCGCGGGTCGGTATCGAGGAACTGCGTGCCATTCTCGTCGACGACCGGGATGGGATTGTGGCCGGTTTGCAGCAGCGTATCGACGAGGCCGTCGCCGGGTACGTCGACCCGTGGCTCGACCGCGCTGAACCCAAGTCGCCCGCCCAGTTCACGCCCGCGCTGCCGTTGCTGCCGCTGCCGGTGGTTCCGGCGCGCGGTGCGGCACCGTCCCCGACGGTGGTGGCCTCATGAGCATCGAAACAACAACCTCGGTTGTCCTCGGCCCCATGTCCGACGTTCAACTCGGTGAGGGCCGGGCGTACGCGGTCGGCGACCGGCAGATCGCCGTCTTCCGGCTCTCCGACGGCACCCTGCGCGCAACCGACGCCGCCTGCCCGCACAACGGCGGCCCCCTCGCCGACGGCCAGTCCGACCTCGGTGTCGTCGTGTGCCCGCTGCATCAGTACGCGTTCCGCTTCTCCGACGGCGGCTGCACCACCTCCGGCATCGGCTCGGTCCGCACCTATCAGATCGCCGACCAGGGCGGACAGATCGTCGTCGTCATCGACCCTGTCTGAGCCGAGGTGCTGACGTCAGGTGCCGAAAGGTCACCGGACCCTTCGTGACCCTTGCGACTTCGTCGCTTCGGCCTCAGGGATCAAGGTGTGTGGTCGCGGTCCGCGATGGCGGTTGGGTGGCCCTTCTTGCGGTGATGGTGGCTGGGGGACAATTCTTGATCCCTGAGGCCGAAGCGACAATGTCGCAAGGGTCACGAATGGTCAGGTGAGACGAGGCTCCCAAGTTGGCACCAAGTGGGTTCCAAGGCCGGGAGCGCACGCTATCGACATGCACCACGAACTACTGTCATCCCCCGCATTCCAGATCGCACGCCGCCTGATCGTCATCACGGCAACCTGCACCGTGATACTCTTGGCCGCCTACCACCCCGACCTCCTCCCATAGCACAGAAAGTTGCGGACTCGGTCAGTAGACGTCGCGGACGTAGCGTTTCTCGGCGGCGAGGGCCTTGACGTAGGCTTCGGCGCTCTTGGGGGAGAGCCTGCCGTGTTGGGCGACAATGCCTTTGAGGGTGCGGTCGACGTCCTTGGCCATGCGGGAGGCGTCGCCGCAGACGTACACGTGGGCGCCGTCGTGGAGCCAGCGATACAACTCGGCGCCGTGCTCCTGCATCCGGTCCTGGACATAGATCTTGCGGTCCTGGTCACGGGAGAACGCGACATCGAGGCGGGTGAGCAGGCCGTCGGAGAGCATCGAGGTGAGCTCGTCGCGATAGTAGAAGTCGGTGGCCGAATACTGCTCGCCGAAGAACAACCAGTTGCGGCCCTCATGCCCGAGCGCCTGGCGTTCGTGCAGGAATCCACGGAACGGGGCGACGCCGGTGCCGGGGCCGATCATGATCATCGGGGTGTCGGGGTCGGTCGGTGGCCCGAAATTGGCGGCGTGGGTGACGAAGACACCGATGTCCTGGGTGTCGTCGGCGTGGTCGGCGAGGAACGTGGAGCATACGCCACCACGTGGTCTGCCGAGATGGTTGTAACGCACCGTCGACACCGTCAACTGCACCTCGTCGGCCTTCTCCCTGGGGCTCGACGAGATCGAATACTGGCGCGGTGTCAGCGATTTGAGCACATCGACCCATTCTTCGGGCGATGCTTCGACGGGATACTCGGCGAGGACGTCGACGGGCTGGCGTCCCCACGCCCAGTCAGTCAGCTTCTGTTTGTTTCCCGGTGCGGCGAGCGCGTGCAGGTCGCCGGACCCGTTGCGGTCGGCGGCGAACCGGACGAAATCACTTGATACCTTGGCGAACTCGAGACGCTCGCGCAGGGCACGACGGAATGTCATGTCGTCGCCCCACACGTTGACCGGCTCGTCGCCGGTCAGGCCGGTGACGTCGAGCCATTCATCGATAAGCGTATGGTCGTTGAGCGGCCATACTCCGAGGGCGTCGCCTGTGGTGTAGGGGAGGATGTCCGATGGGAGGTGAAAGGCGAAGTTGCGCACGTCCTTTGCCGATCCGTCCCCGTTGAGTCGGTGGTTTCGGGTGAGCGTGGTGACGAACGGGTTCTTCCGGGAGAATGTACCGGTGCGGATCGACGGCGCGGCTGACGAGTCGGCCGGTTCGCTGACCACGACGACCCGATCGCCCGGTGCCGGGGGAGTAGGCGGGTGGTGGTGGCTCATCGCCTTGATGACGTTGTCGAGCCAGCCGCCGGCGGTGTCCTCGTAGTCGGGTTCGCAGCTGGCGCGGTCGGCGATCCGTGACCCGCCGAGCGCACCGATCCTCTCGTCGAGTTTGCGGGCATGGCCGCAGAAGTCATCGTAGTTGGAATCGCCGAAACCGAGCACGGAGTATTTGATCCCCGACATATCGGGGGCGCCGTCGCCCGACAGCGTGTCCCAGAACGAACTCCCGTTGTCGGGTGGGTCGCCGTCACCGGTGGTAGCGGTCAGGAACAGCACCGTCCCGCTCAGATCCTTGACGTCGAATTCGTCCATCGGCCGCGAAATCACTTCTCGTCCCGATTCTTTGAGCTTGGCGATGCACTCGTCGGCGAATTCCTCGGTGTTGCCGGTCTGCGAGGCCCAGGCGACGGTGATCGTTTCGGTCGCCGTGCCGGACGACGTCTCGGCGTCGATGATCACCTCACCCGGAGTCGACGGCGCGATCGCCGACGACCCGGCGGGCAGGGCGGCGGTACCGGCGATGTGACTGCGTGCGAACATTCCCGACAACAATCCGGCGACCCAGTTGCGGATCTCCGGGCGCAGCGGCGCGTCCGGGGGGATGGTCGGTACGCCGGTGGGATTGGCCTGGAGCCCGGCGACGAGCCCGGCCAGGTAGATGCGTTCGGCGTCGTCGGGTTGTGGGGCGGTGACGCTGGTGACGCCGAGCGATTCGGCGAGCAGAGTGAGCATCTCCGGACTCCATTTCTCTTCCGCACCGGCGGCTGCGGGCATTTCTGCCGTATCCGCGGCAGGTGTCGATGTGTCGGCGGGCAGGGCCACCTTGGTCAGGGTCACCGCGCACACCTTGAACTCGGGCTGCTGGGAGGCCGAGTCGATGGCGTCGGAGGTGACCGCGTTGATGGCGAGGTGTTCGCCGAATGCGTCGTTCCAGTGGAACGGGACGAAGCAGTTGCCGGGCCGTACCCGGTCGGACACTGATGCCGGCAGGACCGCGCGGCCACGACGGGAGGCCACCTCCACCGGATCACCTTCGGCGATAGCGTATTTCGCGGCATCATCGGGATGGATCTCGACGAACGGTCCCGGGTTGAGTTTGTTGAGCTTCTTGACCCGCCCGGTTTTGGTCATCGTGTGCCACTGGTGGGCGAGGCGGCCGGTGTTCAGCAGGATCGGATAGTCGTCGTCCGGCATTTCGAACGGGTCCATGTGCGGCCGGGCGAAGAACTGCGCACGACGGTTCGGGGTGGCGAATGCGAGCTTCGGGACACTGCCGTCGGGTGCGGTGTACAGGGTTTGGCTCACCCCGTCGTTGAGGTAGCGGATCGGGTTGCGGGCGCCATCGGCGGTGGGGTCGGGCCGCTCCGGCGACGGCGGCGGGCACGGCCATTGCATGGGGGTTGTCCGAAGCCTGTCGTAGGTGACTCCGCGCAGGTCGTAGCCGGTTTTCGGATTGTGGAAGAGCTTGATCTCCTCGAAGATCTCCTCGGCATCGGCATAGGTGAACGCGTCGGCGTAACCCATCTCGCAGGCGATGCGGGCGATGATCAGCCAGTCGGGGATGGCCTGCCCGGGTGCGGTCAGCGCCGGTTCGAACAGAGTGAGATTGCGTTCGGAATTGATGAAGATCCCGGTCGACTCACTCCACAGTGACGCGGGTAGCACGACATCGGCGTACGCGCTGGTCTCCATGTCGACGAACGTCTCCTGCACGATCACCAGTTCGGCACGTTCGAGACCTTCGATGACGGTTTTCCGATTGGCCACGGACGCAACGGGATTGGTGCAGATTATCCAGCATGCCTTGATGTCTCCGGCCGCCATTTTGGAATACATGTCGATGGTGCCGCCGCCCAGACGGGTGTGCAGGGTGCCTTCTGGTACGCCCCAGATGTTTTCGCAGAACGCGCGGTCGTCGTCGGACAGTACGGCCCGCTGACCGGGCAATCCCGGTCCCATGTAACCCATTTCGCGACCACCCATCGCATTGGGCTGGCCGGTGAGGGAGAACGGTCCGCTGCCCAGCCGGCACAGGGCACCGGTGGCCATGTGCAGATTGAGCAGCGCGTTGGTGTTCCAGGTGCCGTGCGTGGACTGGTTCAGGCCCATCGTCCAGCAAGACATCCAGTTCTCGGCAGTGCCGATGAGTTCGGCGGCCCGGCGCAGGTCGTCGGCGTCGATCCCGCAGATCTCGGCGACCACATCCGGTGGGTACTGGGCGGCGAATTCAGGCATCTGTTCGAAGCCGTCGGTGAACTCGGCGATGAACTCGGGATCGGTATGCCCGTTCTCGATGATCAGGTGCAGCAGACCGTTGAGCAGGGCGAGGTCGGTGCCGCCCTTCACCTGGAGAAACAGGTCGGCCTTCTCGGCGGTGGTGTTGCGCCGCGGATCGACGACGATCAGCTCGGCACCGGCCTTGACGCGATCCATCATGCGCAGGAACAGGATCGGATGGCAGTCGGCCATATTGGCGCCGATCACGAAGAACACGTCGGCGTGATCGAAATCCTGATACGAGCCGGGCGGGGCGTCGGAACCGAAGGTCTGCTTGTAGCCGGTGCCGGCGCTGGCCATGCACAGTCGCGAGTTGGATTCGATCTGGTTGGTGCCGATGAATCCCTTCGTCAGCTTGTTGGACAGGTATTGCGCCTCCAGCGACATCTGACCGGACACGTACAACGCGACGGAGTCGGGTCCGTGTTCGTCGATGATGGCGCGCAGTCGGCGAGCGGTGTCGGTGATGGTGGTGTCGACGTCGGCGGGCTCGGGCTGTGCGCCGCGGGTGGGTCGCACGAGGGCGGAGGTGAGCCTGCCACCCGCGTTCAGCATGTCGGAAGTGGTCGAGCCTTTTGTGCACAACCGCCCGAAGTTTGTGGGATGGTTCTTGGTGCCCACGGACTTCGTGATGGCCGTCTCACCTGCGTCGGCGCTGACCGCGAAATCCACGCCACAGCCGACGCCACAATAGGCGCACAGCGAGGAGACGGTCGTGGTGGTCACGGACTCGAGGGTCGCGATGTCATGTTTCCCAACCACGCTGCCCCTGTTACGTCACTATCAACCAGACCTCACAGCCCCGATTCGGGTTGTGATGCGGACTCGGGGGATCATGCGCTGTCAACCGCCGGTTTTGCGTGTCTCAGCCCGTTCACAGTCGTGAATATTAAGAATGTACGTATGCGGATTCTGGTGGTCGATGACGATCGTGCGGTGCGGGAATCGTTGCGGCGCTCGCTCAGCTTCAACGGGTACACCGTCGACACCGCCGGCGACGGACTCGAAGCGCTGGAGAAGATCGTCGCCGACCGGCCCGACCTGGCCATTCTTGACGTGATGATGCCGCGCCTGGACGGTCTTGAGGTGTGCCGGCGGTTACGGTCGGCCGGCGACGCCCTGCCGATTCTGGTGCTCACCGCCCGCGACACGGTGTCCGAGCGGGTGTCGGGCCTCGATGCCGGTGCCGACGACTATCTGCCCAAACCATTCGCGCTCGAAGAGCTGCTGGCCCGGTTGCGGGCGCTGTTGCGCCGGTCGGCGGCGGCCTCGGAGGAGGATTCGGAGGCGATGGAGTTCTCCGATCTCACCCTCGATCCGGTGACCCGGGACGTGACCCGTGGCGACCGGTCGATCAGCCTGACCCGCACCGAGTTCTCGTTGCTGGAAATGCTGATGGCCAACCCGCGCCGGGTGCTTTCGCGCAGCCGAATCCTGGAGGAGGTGTGGGGTTACGACTTCCCCACGTCGGGCAACGCGCTGGAGGTGTATGTGGGCTATCTGCGCCGCAAGACCGAGGCCGACGGGGAGCCGCGGCTGATCCACACCGTGCGCGGTGTGGGTTATGTGCTGCGGGAGACCCCGCCGTGATCGGGGCATAGCGGTGGCCCTGAGTGCGCAGCGTCCCAGACCGCGGGAGATGCGGGCGCCGATGCCGCTGACCAGTACGGTGTCGTTGCGTAGCAGGGTCACCATCTTGGCGGCGACGGTGGTGCTGGTGTCGGTGAGTCTGATGGCCGCCGCGGCGTATTTCACGGTGCACCGGGCGATGTACAACGACATCGACAAACAGTTGGAGTCGAGAGCCGACGGCCTGACGGCGATGTCACGGGTGGGCATGCTGGAGCAGGGGCCGGAGATGGCGCTACAGGGCACGGTGTTCTCGACGAGCATCACAGTGCTACTGGAGTCGGAAAGCGGGCTGATTCTAAGGATCGGTGACGTGCCGATGGGTCTGCCCGAGTTCGCCGTCATGAATGCGCCCGAGTCGGCAGGGGTGGTACAGAGTTTGCGGACCGTCGGCGGGCGGCGGGTGCTCGCCCGCAAGATTCCCAACGGCTACACCGTGGTTCTGGCCGACAGTCTGGTGTACACCGATCGGGTGCTCAAACGACTGGCGTGGGTGCTGCTGGTGGTGGGCGGCGGTGGTGTCGCGTTCGCCGCGCTCGCCGGTACCGCCGTGGCGCGGGCCGGTCTGCGTCCGGTGGCCCGCCTCACCCGTGCCACCGAGCGGGTGGCTAAGACACAGGACCTGACGCCGATCCCGGTGACCGGCACCGATGAGCTGGCTCGGTTGACCGAGAGTTTCAACACGATGCTGGCTGCGCTCGCAGAGTCCCGGGACAGACAGTCGCGCCTGGTGGCCGATGCCGGGCACGAACTCAAGACGCCGCTGACATCGTTGCGGACCAATCTGGAGTTGCTGATGGCGGCGAGTGCGCCGGGCGCGCCGGCGATGGACGCCTCCGACATGATCGAGTTGCGCTCGGATGTGCTCGCGCAGATCGAGGAGTTGTCGACGCTGGTCGGCGACCTGGTGGACCTGGCGCGCGAGGATGCCAAACATGTGATCGTCGAAGAGCTGGATCTCGTGGACATCATCGAACGCTCGCTGGAGCGGGCGCGCCGCCGCCGTTCGGACGTCGATTTCGTCACGACGCTGGTGCCGTGGTTCGTATTCGGTGAGGAGCATGGTCTGAGCCGGGCGATCCTGAACATCCTCGACAACGCCGCGAAGTGGAGCCCGCGTGGCCATGCGGTGCAGGTGGTCCTCGATCAGATCGATCCGACGACGGTGGAGTTGACGGTGGCGGACTCGGGCCCGGGCATTCCGGCCGAGGATCGAGAGCTGGTGTTCGAGCGTTTCTACCGATCGACGGACGCCAGGTCGATGCCCGGTTCCGGGCTGGGACTGGCCATCGTCCGGCAGGTGGTGCAGCGGCACGGCGGCACCGTCGTGGCCGAGCAGTCCGAAGCCGGCGGCGCACTGATCAGGCTGCGGTTGCCCGGCCACCCGGTGGCGATGGAACCGACGCCGCGTGTCGTTCGTCAATAAGAACAGGTGCGGTTCGGTTGTGGCGGGCGAGTTCATGGGTGCGCCCCAGGTTCGTATCAGCGCGGTGATAGCTCGGGGCACTAGACATAGAGTCAACCCGAACAGGAATAGACTTCACTGGCCCGAACCGAGGGTGGTGGACGGCAAATGCCGGTACGACAGGGTACCGGCGGTGCCCGTCTTGCAGGTGGAACGCGTGCAGGTGGAACGGATGAGGAGAACACAATGACCGGTGGCGGCTCGCAGGGCGGTTTTCCCGGATACGGCGACCCCGGATACGGCGATCAGGGTGTGCCCGGCGGGAGTGCTGGGCCCGGCGGCGGGGGCCAGAACCCCGTCGACCCGTCATCGGCCACCACGCGCTTGGACCGGGACGGTGTTCCTGGGCCGGAGTCGGCCGGATTCGGTGAGAAGCCGACCGCTGCTATACCCAATCCTTTTGCCGGACAATACGGTACAGGTTCGATTCCCGTCCAGCCCGGTGCGGACCAGTCGGGTGCGGCGCCGTCGGCGTGGGCCAATCCCGCACAGGGGCAGGATAATTCGCCGCAATATGGACCGACGCAACAGGTTTCGGGTTATCCGGGCGTCGGCGAGCAGTCGTACGGCGGTGGCTTCGCACCCGCCGGATATCCGGCCTACGGCGCCGCGGGTCAACCGGGTGCGGACCAGTACGCCGGTGCGCAGCCCGTGACGTCGCCGTTCGGCCCTTCGCCGTCGGACCCCACTGTGCCGCAGGAGGGCGGCGTGCCCGCGGACCGGCAGCACGCCACGACGCGGCCCCTGTCGCAGGACCTCTCGTTCCAGCCGGCCGCCCCGAAGAAGAAGGGTGGCCGCAAGGCGCTCGCGGCCGCCGGCGTGGTGGCGGTCGCGCTGGTCGCCGGTGGAGTCGGTGGGGTGGTGGGCGCGAACCTGAACGACGATGCGCCGTCGGCGTCGACGACCGTCAGCAGCGGCCCGCTCGGCGGCGACCCGAACAGCCAGGCCACCCAGCAGGTCGACGCCCCCAAGGGTTCGGTGCAGGACGTGGCGGCCCGGGTGTTGCCGTCAGTGGTGTCGATCGATGTGACGGTGGGCAATCAGCAGGGTGAGGGTTCGGGCGTGGTCCTGAGCGAGGACGGCGTGATCATGACCAACAACCACGTCGTGAGTCTGACCGGCACCCCGGCGGACAACGTGCAGGTCAATTTCTCCGACGGTACGTCGGCACGCGCCAAGGTGCTCGGTACCGATCCGATCTCCGATATCGCGGTCCTCAAGGCCGACAAGTCGGGTCTGCGGCCCATCTCGGTGGGTACTTCCAAGAACCTGGCCGTCGGTCAGGACGTGATCGCGATCGGTGCGCCGCTGGGTTTGGCGGGCACCGTCACCACGGGCATCATCTCGGCGCTCAACCGGCCGGTGTCCACATCCCGTGAGTCGGGCACGACGTCGGTGATCGACGCCATCCAGACCGACGCCGCGATCAACCCCGGCAACTCCGGTGGTGCGCTGGTCAACGCGCGGGGTGCGCTGATCGGTATCAACACGGCGATCGCGACGCTCGGCGGCAGTTCGAGTTCGGAGGCCGGCAGCGGCAGCATCGGGCTGGGGTTCGCGATTCCCATCGATCAGGCGTACCGGGTGGCCAAGCAATTGCAGGAGCGGGGTTCGGCGACTCATGCCGGCCTGGGCGTGTCGGTGCGGCAGACCGCGGGCGGCACAGGCCAGACGGGTGCCCTGCTTTCGGATGTGCAGTCGAACGGTCCGGCTGGTAAGGCGGGTATTCCGCGCGGTGCGGTGGTGACGAAGTTCGGTGACCGGCTGATCGCCTCGGGTGATGCCCTGGTGGCGGCGGTGCGCTCGCATGCGCCGGGCGAACAGGTTCAGGTGACCTACGAGGTGAACGGGCAGTCCAGGACGGCGACGGTGACCCTGGAGGATCTGAAGGTCGGCTGAGACGGCGTGGCCCGACCCTGAGGAGTTCGCAAGAGTCCGCCCGCAGCACTGGCCTGTGGCGGGCGAGGCTGGTCAGATGGGTTAGGGCGACGATTTGCCCGGCGTATGTGTGCTCGCGTCGGTGTGCAGGCGCGGCGGGGCGGCCGCATGGTGAGGGAGGCAACTATGAACAACCTGGGTTCCACGATCGATCCCGAGGACGTGGTGGCCGCGGACGCGGCGGCCCGCGAATTCGTGCAGCGCCATCGCGACGAGGACCCGGTGTCGGCGCCGGTCGATGAGATCGGGCGTGCCCTGGTGGTGGTTGTCGACGATCGTGCCGCACATGGCGAACGCCCGAGTCCGCTGGGGCCGCTGGTGCGGGAGTTGCTCGCCGAGGCCGGTTTCCACGTCGATGCCACGGTCACGGTGCCGGGTGACGAGATCGAGATCCGCAACGCGGTGAACACCGCCGTGATCGGTGGTGTCGACCTGGTGGTGTCGGTGGGCGGCGTGGGAGTGGGGGCACGCGACGTGACCCCGGAGGCCACCGAGCCGCTGCTCGATCGCAGGTTGCGGGGCATCGAGGAGGCCGTTCGCAGTTCGGGGCTGGCGGCCGGGGCCACTGACGGCGGGCTCTCGCGTGGTCTCGCCGGATTGTCGGGTCAGACGCTCGTTGTCAACATCGCAAGTTCGCGTGCAGCGGTCCGTGACGGCATGGCGACGGTCGCTCCGCTCGCAAAGTACGTCATCGAGTCGATCAGTGAGTTCTGAATCCGGGACCTCCGCAGCCGGTGGCGAGTCTGCGGACCTGTCTGATCAGACAGGCTCTGACCTGCCCGAATCGACCGAAATTGTATACAGAGCCGAATCGGCACCGGGTGAGCCGGACTGGCGGCGGCGGCGCAGGCTCGATGCGATCTTCGGTTCGGGCTCCGGGCGGTCCCTGGCCGCTGAATGTGATGAAGATCACAATCCGATGACCCGAGAGTGGTACGACATCAACCGTCCGCCACACCACACGTAGCGCAGGGGTCACGTAACACCGTCAGTGCTGCGTGTTTTCCTTCTGTTAACAAGTCCGCACATATACGTTCCCTACAGCGCATATGTCACTTTCCGGTGTCGGTTTGTGACATCACTGAGTGCATCTGTTGCCGCACCTGAGACAACTCCGATACCGTTCCCGTTGATGTAACCGGCCTCCGACCTCCGGGAGCCGGGAAGATCCTGCGGTCGACCCCTGAGTAGGACCCCTTCTCACAGGAGACCGTGGTGGCCACGGCAGGAGATGCAATGTTCGTGATGACGACCCGCAGAGGCGGGGGTCGACACACACTGGTCACGGACGTCGACACTGCCGGTGGCCGGGGGTGTGGGCGTAGTCCACGTCTTAAGAAGCCGAACATCCTCTGAGAGGGAACGAATGAGCAAGTTCAGCAAGCTTGGGCTGCGCCGCGCCGCTGGTGCGACAGCTCTGGCCGCCGTTGCGGCACTGGGCCTGGGAACCATGGGTACGGGTAGCGCCGCTGCCGCGCCGCTGCGCGACGGATACAAGTCCGCATCGGGTGTCGACGGCGAGAAGCTGAGTACGTGGCGTCAGCACGAGTCGCAGTTCTCGGTGAAGCGCGTCGCCTACAACGGACTCGGCCGTACCGCCCTGGTTTCCGGTGTCTACACCTCGAAGGCCAGCAAAGACGTCGGCGGCAAGATGTACGTGTACGTCATCGCCGGTTGCCAGATCGACGTCAGCGGATTCCAGGTGACGAGCAGTGGCGGGCTGGACATCGTGGGTGCCATCACCGGCGCCACCGCGAGCAACCCTCTTGCCGGATTGCCCAGTGCGATCTCCCTGACCGGCGGCGTCAGCCTGCCGATCACCCCCGGACAGGCCGGCGTCTTCAAGCTCGCCGACAAGAAGTTCGCCGGTGGTAAGACCGCGGCGATCCAGCTGTCCCGCTTCGAGATCGAGTTCCCCAACTGCGGTGGCTACGCGTCGGCTCGCACCTACGTCAAGACCATCGGTGCCAAGGGCTACGACATCAACCAGGATGACGACACGGTCACCGGTGAAGGTTCGCTGATCCAGACCACCCTGTACGGCCAGCCCTTCTTTGTGAGCTGACCTTCCAGCAGATATCCAGCAACAACTACTGAGATTTATCTGCTGTCAGGCAGATCTGAATTCCACGAAGGGGAATCATGAGCAAGACCATCACGCGCCGCGTGGTCGCCGGAGTCAGCCTCGCCGCTGTCTCTGCGTTCGGCCTCAGCGCCATCGGTGCCGGTGGCGCCGCCGCGGGCAACATCCCGGGCACCACCGTCACCAAGAAGCTCGTTGACGGGACCCCCGTTAAGGTCGAGCTGTTCGGTCAGAAGGTCTCGCGCGTCCACTCGGTCGTCGAGTCGTTCAACACCACCCGCGAGGCATGGGTGTCGGGCAAGGTCCGCGTCACCGTCGGTGGCAAGGCCGAGGGCGGCACCATCGCTGCCGGTTACATCGTCGGTTGCCAGGTCGGTGTCGGTGTCAGCGGTGGCGGCAACGCCGGCGCATCGTACGAACCGCCGAGCGTTGAGACTTCGGGCGGCGATCTCGCCGGAATCGACCTCGGCACTGGTGCGGCGATCTACGACCCGACGACTACGACGACCACCGGTCCGGGCGTGACCCCGAGCGCCGATGTGGGTGCAAGCCTGTCGCTCGGCCCGGGCCAGACCGCCTACGTTCCGATCATCCAGCTGGCTGACGACGATGACGACGCTGTCAACGACTACACCTTCACCGGTCGTAAGGGTGGCGTCGCCTACAGCCAGGAGCGCATCAACCTCGAAGGCTGCGCCGGCTTCGCCGAGGCGAAGGCCAAGATCACGGTTGTCGTCGAGACCGAGTCCGTCAAGGGTGTTGTGGGCGTCTACGGTCGTCCGTTCAGCCTGGGCTGACCCTCGGCCCTGAGGGCAAAACCTGAAAAGGGTGGGAGTTCTTCGGAACTCCCACCCTTTTCGTTTCTCAATACCTGAAATAGCTTTGCGCACTGCGGATGTGAAGTCGTGGCACCGCCACCGCGTAGTGCCGACTCGGTCGGGCGGACCGAATCCTGGGTCTGTGCAGCATGATTGATGGGCGGAAACTCTCGGTGAGTCCCGCCGATCGTTGTCGTCTGCGGCGCGAACACCGGCGCGCCCGGGTGGCGGACTGCCATCGAAAGGACACGGTCGGCCGGGTTGCCGACAGGTATCGATGTCGTAGGTGACTTCTATGCTCGCGAGTATGGTATCGATGCGGCATGAGGCGATCGTCGAGTTGATCCGGTTGTGTCCGGCGTTTGCGGGGGAGATGCTCACCGGCGTCGCGGATCTTGTTGTGCCCGAGTATGAGTCGGCGGAGATCGGGTCGGCGGATCTGAGTGAGGTGGTACCGACCGAGCGGCGGGCCGATGCGGTGGTCACCCTCAATCGGGGCGGTCGTGCGGTCCTGGGGATTGTCGTCGAGGTGCAGTTGGGTCGCGACGGCGACAAGGCGTATTCGTGGCCGAGCTATGTGATCTCGTTGCGGCAGCGACTGCGGTGCCCGGTCGAGGTACTGGTGGTGTGCGTCGATGACGGCGTGGCGCGGTGGGCGGCGCAACCGATCCAGATCGGGAGTGCGTCGGTGATCACGCCGATCGTGGTGGGGCCGCAGGTGGTGCCGGTTGTCGCTGATGTTGACCGGGCTCGGTCGAGTACGGAACTGGCGATGCTGTCAGCGATGACGCACCACGATGTACCTGGGGTTTTGGAGGCGTTGGCCGACACGATCGGCACTGATCCCGAGCATGGCTATGTGTATTCTGAATTGATCTGGGCGGTGCTTTCGGGGGCTGCCCGCGCGCGTTGGGAGCGACTTATGACTACGACGACATGGAAACATCAATCCCCATTCGCACGGAAGCACTTCGGTGACGGTGAGGCCAAAGGCAAGGCTGAGGGCAAGGCCGAGGAAGCTGGTGTTGCTGTCCTGACCGTCCTTCGGGCGCGGGGGATCGACGTGCCCGACGAGGTGCGCGAACGCGTGCGGGGTTGTGGCGATGTCGAGTTGCTCGAGGCATGGCTGAGCCGGGCGGCCACGGCGGAAGCGATCAGCGACGTCTTCGACTGAACGATCGGCGGCGGGAAGTGTGCCGGGTGGCGGAGAGGTAGCCGAGTCCGGGCCTCATCATTGAGCGAGTACGTGGCCCGCGTGCCCGCATGTAGGGTGCCATCCCTGCTCATTGAAGTTGAATGTGGGTTCAGGTAGGGTTGTGGGCATCGGCGCGGGATTCGCCGCGCCCTCCGCCGAAAGGGTTCAGCCGCCAATGCGCGCCATTCACATCAGCAAGCTCGACGGTCCGGAGGCGATCGAGGTCGTCGACGTGCCCGCACCGGCCGACGACAGCAAGGTGCTGATCGACGTCAAGGCCGCCGGTGTGGCGTTTCCCGAACTACTGCAAACCCGTGGGCTGTACCAGGTCAAGCCGCCGCTGCCGTTCATTCCGGGTGCCGAGGTGGCCGGTGTGGTGGTGTCGGCACCCGAATCGTCGGGTCTGGTGGCCGGGGACCGGGTGTGTGCGCTGCCGTTGCTGGGTGGATTCGCCGAACAGGTTGTGGCACAGACGGATCTGACGTTCAAGCTGCCCGACTCGGTGTCGTTCGAGGAAGGCGCGTCGTTCCTGTTCAACTACGGCACGTCCTACTTCGCGCTCATTGAACGCGGACATCTTGCCGAAGGTGAGACTGTGCTCATCCATGGTGCGGCCGGCGGTATCGGCACCAGTGCCATCCAGATCGCCAAGGCCTTCGGCGCCGGACGTGTGATCGGCGTGGTGTCCACCGACGAGAAGGGCGCGATCGCGCTGGCTGCCGGAGCGGACGAATATGTGCTCGCCGACGGATTCAAGGATGCCGTCGGCAAGAACGTCGACATCGTCGTCGACCCGGTGGGTGGCGACCGGTTCACCGACTCGCTGCGCACCCTTCGCGAACATGGCCGCCTGCTGGTCATCGGCTTCACCGCCGGCTCGATCCCCACCGTCGCCGTAAATCGCCTGCTGCTCAACAACATCTCCGTCACCGGCGTCGGCTGGGGCGCCTACTGCCTGCCCCGGCCCGGCCACATCGCCGGTGAATGGGCCGCGATGGAGCCGCATTTGCGTAGCGGTGCCCTCAAACCAGTTCTCGGACCGACCTTCCCGCTCGACAAGGCCGTCGACGCCCTGCAGTGCCTCGAAGCGCGCGCCGCCACCGGCAAGGTCGTCCTCACCGTGTGAAGAGTGTTGTTTGCCACCTCCGCCGATTGAGGCGCGATCCCCGCGAGCCTCGAAATCCGGTGAGATGACAATGTCGACTTGCGTGGTTTCGAGGCTCGGTCGCCGGGCGACCTCGCACCTCAACCGGCGAGGTGGTCGGCGACGGAGAGCTGGGCGGTCAATCACGGGTTCATGACCGACGCCGAGCCGCAGTTCCGCAGTACAACGCGCACGAAGCGAAGTCGCAATTGTCGTGGAGGTTACCAAGGTCTGACGCACTCGGTTGGTGCATTGTTGGTGTATGTCTCACACCAATATCGATATCGATGACGCGGCCTGCGACCTCGTTATGCACCGCTATCACCTCGCAACCAAGAGCGACGCGGTCAACTACGCGCTGAGGGCACTTGCCCAGGAAGCCCTGTCCGTGGAGGATGCGCGCGGTCCGCGCGGTTCGGGCTGGGATGGCGACCTCGATGAGATACGTGCCGGGCGGTTCGAGTGATCCTCATCGCTACTTCCGCGTGGATCGAGTTTCTTCGGAACACCGGGAGTCCGGTCTGCAACCGGGTCGACGAACTCCTTGATCGGGAGGTCGCCGTGTGCGATCCGGACCGGATGGAGCTTCTTGCCGGTGCACGCGACGAACGTCATCTCCGCGATCTTCGTGGGTTGCTCGCCCGGGCGACGCTGATCACGACGCAGTCGACCGACTTCGAGGATGCTGCCGCGATTTATCGGTCATGTCGCCGCGGCGGCGAGACCGTGCGCAAATTGATCGACTGCCTGATCGCGGCGCATGCGATTCGTTCCGGGATTCCGGTCATCCACTCCGACAGCGATTTTGACGCCATTTCGAGGAACACCCCATTGATCGTCGGGTGACGCTAGTCGGGAATGAGGTCGGGGCGGGCGTCGGCGAGTAGTTCGTCGAGATCGTCGGGGAGGGCGAAACCGGCGGTTATCGCGGCGTCGGCGTGGGAGCGGTAGGTGTCGAGATAGTTATCGCGGGTGCCGTAGCGGGCGGTCAGCGCGCCGGAGTCGATCGGCTTGGTGGAGCCGAACAGCATGCAGATGCGCGAAATAGCATCGGGCACAATGCCGGACAGAATCTGGGTGGGGGCCTGGACGCAGGGGGTCCGGACACCGCCGAGCGCATTGCCCAGATCATCGACGTCGAAGAACGGCTCGGCCGTCTCCTCGCCGAGCAGTGTGGTGCTCAGCGACAGCGGCGGCGCGACCGGTGGTGCGATACCGTCGCGTACCCAGGTGTTCAAGTGGCGCAACGCCGCCCGCAGGACGAAGCGTTGCTGGCCGCGGTTCACTGGGTCGGGGCAGCCGAGGTACTCCTCGAACGGGCCCACCTGATGCAGGTCGGCGTGTGCCGAACCGGCCACCTCCCAGGTGCGGATAAGATCCGAATCCGGTTGCCGGGCCAGGTGATAGCGGAAATTGGTGAGCAGGTCGGTTTCGGTCTGTACTGTGAACACCGGTACCGACAGTCCGTCATGGATGGGCGCCGGTGCGCCGCGGAAGGTTTCGGTGACGTCAACGCCAGCGCCGATCGGGCCCAGCGGGAGTCCGGCCAGTGCGCGGGAATGAATCAGGAAGCCGTCGAACACCTTGTGTTCGGCGGCGAACGTATTGACGTAGGTGGTCAGGGCCATCGCCGACTGCGATTCACCCACCGCCAGGAGCTTCTCGACGGTCAATCCCGCGAGCGGATCACCGGTGCGCAGGGCGTCGGCGATCTCGGCGAAGATGTTGTGACAGTAGGCATCACCGGGATGGTGCAGCGCACCATATCGTTCCGGATCCTTGGTGGCCAGGCTGTCACCTCCGATACCGACCGACCCCGAACCACCCTCGACACCGACGAACTGCGCCGACACGCCGACCCACGCGTATCCACCACGCACCAATTCCGGTGACACATACGTGTATTCGGCCGGGGTGTCGTTGCCGCTGCTCACATTCAGCCACTCCACCACCACGGTGCCGTTGAACGCGGCGCCGTCGGCGGGCCTGCGGACCAGGACCCGCGTAGTGAACTCCGCCTCCCCGACCGGGCCGTCGGGCGTCAGACCCGTCACCGAACCCGAAGCGGCGTAATCGGTTTCGGTGTATCCGGCGGCAGCGAGGTCGGGGCCGGGAACGGCGCTCAGCAACGAGCACCCGTTGCCCCCGGACAGCGGTTCGAATTTCATTGTTCTCCTGGTGATTGGGGTGGCGGTGGATACGTCATGCGTCGATGGTCGCCGGACCCTTCGTGAACC
>NZ_CALLZT010000054.1:0-4232 GCF_937858515.1 uncultured Gordonia sp.
ATCACGACAGGTAAAGGTAGGAACTGTGAGTGAGCCGACCATCCACACACCCGGCTTGACGCGCGGCGCGCACATGAGTTCGGGCGTGGCCGGGCTGAACCTGACCGACTCGGTCTTCGAGCGCCTTCTGCGCGAGCGCATCATCTTCCTCGGCACCCAGGTCGACGACGACATCGCCAACCGGCTGTGCGCACAGATCCTGTTGCTCGCAGCGGAGGATCCCACGCGCGACATCAGCCTGTACATCAACTCGCCGGGCGGATCGGTGACAGCCGGCATGGCCATCTTCGACACGATGCAGCTCGCCAAGTGCGACGTCGCCACCTACGCCATGGGCATGGCCGCCTCGATGGGGCAATTCCTGCTCGCGGCAGGCGCACCGGGTAAGCGCCACGCGCTGCCGCACGCGCGCATCATGATGCACCAGCCGTCGGCGGGCATCGGCGGTACGGCGGCCGACATCGCCATCCAGGCAGAGCAGTTCGCCGCCACCAAGCGCGAGATGAACCGGCTCAACTCCGAGTTCACCGGTCAGCCGTTGGAGAAGATTGAGGCCGACGCGGACCGCGACAAGTGGTTCACCGCCGCCGAGGCCAAGGAGTACGGCATCGTCGATCACGTCATCGAGCGCGCCTGAGCGCTCGCGGATCCTCGACTCTTCCCATTCCTAACGGCCACTCATCCCAATTGGCCACTCATCTACGGAGCAGAAGATGACCAACACCTACTCGCCAGAGGTCGCCGCCGGAATCCCGGCGTCCGCCGATTTCGTGCGCAGCATCCAGGCCCGCTACATCCTGCCGCAGTTCATCGAGCACACGCCCAACGGCCAGCGGCAGTACGATCCGTACGCCAAGCTCTTCGAAGAGCGCATCGTGTTCGTCGGTACCCCCATCGACCAGACCGTCGCCAACGACGTGATGGCGCAGTTGCTGGTGCTGGAGTCGCAGGACCCCGACCGCGACATCACGATGTACATCAACTCGCCCGGCGGCAGTGTGCCCGACATGCTCGCCATCTACGACACCATGCAGTACGTGCACTGCGACATCGTCACGGTGTGCCTCGGTGAGGCCGCGTCGGCGGCGGCCATCCTGCTGGCCGGCGGCACCCCCGGCAAGCGTGCCGCGCTGCCGAACGCCACCATCCTGATCCACCAGCCGCGCACCGGCGGGGCATTCCAGGGGCAGGTGTCGGATCTGGAGATCCAGGCCGCCGAGATCGAGCGCATCCGTAACCGGCTCGACGAGATCCTGTCCGGTCATACCGGTCAGCCCGCCGACAAGATCCGCCGCGATACCGACCGCGACAATATCCTCACAGCCGCACAGGCCAAGGAATACGGCATTGTGGACGAGGTCTTCGAGTACCGCAAGAAGTCGCTCAAGGCCCCGGCGTCGTAGGCCGGACCGGACGTCTTCTCATTCACGGATGCTCGCGACATTTACCGGTAACGGTCGAAGTCGGGGCAGTTCACGGGTACCGTCGGAGTACCGACCCGACAGGAAGTAGGTAGAGCACGAGATGGCGCGTATCGGAGACGGTGGGGACCTGCTCAAGTGCTCCTTCTGTGGAAAGAGCCAGAAGCAGGTCAAGAAGCTGATCGCCGGGCCCGGGGTCTACATCTGCGATGAGTGCATCGACCTGTGCAACGAGATCATCGAAGAGGAGCTCGCCGAGAACGGTGACGTCAAACTCGACGAGCTGCCCAAGCCCGCCGAGATCCGTGACTTCCTGGAGAACTACGTCATCGGCCAGGACACGGCCAAGCGCACACTCGCGGTGGCGGTCTACAACCACTACAAGCGCATCCAGGCGGGGGAGAAGAAGGATGCCCGTGGCGGCGAGTCCGTGGAGATCGCCAAGTCCAACATCCTGATGCTCGGCCCCACCGGCTGTGGTAAGACCTACCTGGCGCAGACCCTGGCCAAGATGCTCAACGTGCCGTTCGCTATCGCCGATGCCACCGCACTGACCGAAGCCGGCTACGTGGGTGAGGACGTCGAGAACATCCTGCTCAAGCTCATCCAGGCCGCCGATTACGACGTCAAGCGCGCCGAGACCGGAATAATCTACATCGATGAGGTCGACAAGATCGCCCGCAAGAGCGAGAATCCGTCGATCACCCGTGATGTGTCGGGTGAGGGTGTGCAGCAGGCGCTGCTGAAGATCCTGGAGGGAACGCAGGCGTCGGTACCACCGCAGGGCGGCCGCAAGCACCCGCATCAGGAGTTCATCCAGATCGACACCACCAACGTGTTGTTCATCGTGGCCGGTGCGTTCGCGGGGCTCGAGAAGGTCGTGTCCGAGCGCATCGGCAAGCGCGGCATCGGTTTCGGTAACGAGGTCACCACCAAGGACGTCATCGATACCACCGATCACTTCGCGGAGGTGCTGCCGGAAGACCTGATCAAGTTCGGTCTGATCCCCGAGTTCATCGGCCGTCTGCCGATCGTCGCCTCGGTGACCAACCTCGACAAGGAGTCGCTGGTCACCATCCTGTCCCAGCCCAAGAATGCGCTGGTCAAGCAGTACACCAAGCTGTTCGAGATGGACAACGTCGAGCTGGAGTTCACCAAGGACGCACTCGAAGCCGTGGCCGATCAGGCGATCCACCGTGGCACCGGTGCCCGTGGCCTGCGCGCCATCATGGAAGAAGTCCTGCTGCCGGTGATGTACGACATCCCGAGCCGCGACGACGTCGAGAAGGTTGTGGTCACCGGAGAAACGGTGCGCGACAACGTGCTTCCGACCATCGTGCCACGTAAGGACACCCCGGAAGAGCGCCAGGACAAGACCGCCTGATCTCACCCCTTGCCGGTTGCGTACCTAAGCCTGATCTCACCCCTTGCCGGTTGCGTACCTAAGGAGTCCTGTCACGCATTCCGACGGGAAGCCGCAAACTTCTTGCTGGTTGATGTGTGAGGTCGCTTGCGCTCCTCACACATCAACCAGCGGGGGGCGTTGCCTGCGGCGGTGCTCAACCAGCGGAGGTGCCGACTGGTTCGAGTCGGACCACGACCGCCTTGGACACCGGGGTGTTGGATTTGCGAGCCACAGACCCTAGCGGGATCAGCGGGTTGGTTTCGGGATAGTAGGCCGCGACGTTTCCGTGCGGAGTGTCGTAGGCGACCAGCTGGTAATCGTGCACCCGGCGTTCCTCGCGGCCGTCGGGTCCGTCGAATTCGGAGACTGCCACCCATTCCGATGAACACGCGCACTTGACGACCGCTCATCGCACCGATGGCGTGGACGGTGTCGAATCCGTGCTCGCGGGGGCTGTCGATGCCGAACTCCTTGCCCAGCGCGCCGAGGAAGGATTCGGGCATCTTCTCGAAGATGCCCATCGTGCGGTCGCCCTGAACATTGGAATGACCACGGACCGGGCACAATCCGGCGCCGGGTTTGCCGATCATGCCGCGCAGCAACAGCACGTTGGCGCCTTCACCGATCGTGGCCACCGAATGCCGGTGCTGGGTCCAGCCCATCGCCCAGCACAGGACCGTGCGCTTGGACGACATCATCGTTTCGGCGAGCTGCTCTATCTCGGTGAGACTCAGGCCGGTGGCCTCCAGGACATCGTTGAAGTCCAGTTCGTCGAGCAGCGCGAGATACTCGTTGACGCCTCCGCAGTGTTCGTCGATAAACGCCTGGTCGAAGACGGTGCCGGGGTTCTTGCGCTCGGCGTCGAGCATGAGCCGTGCGATGCCGCGGAACAGGGCCATGTCTCCGCCGAGGCGGATCTGGAGGAAGTCGTCGGTGAGCGCGGTGCCCGAGGACTCATGGCACATGTTGGAGCAGTCGGGCATGTTATGGGTGCCGTCGGTTCATCGACCTGATAGGTGTGTGGACCGTGATCGTCGGTGTCGCGCATGACAATCATTGTGCGCCAGAAATTGTGATCTCACCCTCAGCTGGGCCCGATGGCACACACTGGACGCATGACCGACAGTGATCTGGAAAACGGAGACATCGCCGAGACGCCTGTACCTATTTCACCGATCGCGGGAATCGTTCTCGCGGGTGGTAGGTCGCGGCGTATGGGTACCGATAAGGCGTCGATGCAGTGGCCGGGCGGCGACGCCGAGCCGATGCTCGCGCGCATCGTGCGCACCATCGCCGAACGGTGCGACCGGGTGTACGTGGTGGCCACGGAGGAATCGTCGGCGTACCAACTCCTGCACGGCACCGGAGGCCCTGAGGCGGTGTGGGTGACCGACGAGGAACCGGGC
>NZ_CALLZT010000055.1:0-50432 GCF_937858515.1 uncultured Gordonia sp.
GACCGGCGGCCAGGCGCTGCGAAAGCGCGTTGTCGAGAACCTTGTAGCTGTCGCTTTCGGGTCCGGTGCCCACGTACACACCGTCCTGATCGCGGACCGAGCCGACACCCTCGACCCGCGACGGCGAGGTCGGCACGTCCAGGTGGACGAACTGCCAGCCGGCCGGGATGCGACCGATACCGTGTGCCGCCAGGTCCGACCGCAGCTGATCCATCATGTAGGCCAGCGTCGCGCCGCCCGATCCGCCACAGCCGACGATCAGTAGTCGCCTCATATGTCCCTCAACCCCTCGCCGTGATCCGGTCGGATCACTTGGTTATGCGTGCGTGAAAGATTCATCACCCGAACGGATTCGGTCTGTCTCCGGTTCCCGGACCACCCTGATTACCCGGACCGCCGGGTGGAGGACCGAATGGGTTGCCGCCGAATGGGTTGCCGCCGAATGGGTTTCCTCCCTGCTGCGGCGGAACCTGTCGGGGTGGACCCTGTTGGGGCCGGAACTGTTGCGGCGGCCCCTGCTGTCCGGGTGGCGGGCCGAACGGGTTGGCCGGAGCACTGCCCGCACCACCTGTGCCGCCACCGCCGCCGAAGGGATTGCCCGGACCCGACGGCGCCACCGGACGCTGGTCCTCGGGGATGTTGCGCAGCGCGTCGGCGCGCAGTTGCGGCAGTACTCGCGGCAGATGCTCGGTGACCTCGGTGGCGAGCCGGTCGATCACGTCGCGGCCGACGTCGCCGACGAGCATGACCACCGTGGCCGTGTTCTCCGGTCCACGCGGATCGTGCAGCACGAACCAGGTGTTGTGTACGGCCAGCGGCAGACGGGCGTCGGGCGTGGCGCCGGTCCGGTCACCGGAGCGGCCGGCCGCACCCGCCAGACCGGGCGCGGCGGCCACCACGTACCCGGTGCCGAACGGCGACCGGCCGATCCTGGTGCGCAGCAAGATCCCGCCCAGGTCGAGCCGGCGCGTCGCAGACCCGGTGCCGGGCACGAGCTGGACGAACTCGTCGTCGCGAACGGCCAGCGGCCGGCCACGGTGGGTCAGGGACGGCCCGCCGTCGCGGGTCAGGGACGGCGCGCCGTCGCGCATGACGGACGAGCCGTCGACGCGGACCTGGATCTGTTCGGCCCGCAACGCGCGGCCCGGAATCCGGGCGGTCAGCCACTTGGCCGCGTACAGCACCAGCAGCGGGATGAGCGGCCCGAGGACGAGCCCGACGATCAGTGCGATGAGGAAGTTCGTGGTGTTCAGCGGCTTCTGCAGTGCGGCGGTGAACGGGACCTCGGTGGCGATCGGTTGCTCGCCGGCCTGCTCGGGTCCGAGCATTACCCGCAGGGTGCCGTTGACGTCGCCGTTGACCGCGGTCGGTACGGCCATGCGGACGGTGAGTTCACCCGACGCGCCGTCGACGACCTTGACGCAGGAGTCCTTGGCCGCGGCGTCGGAGCTGATCGCGAGGCCGTCCGCGCCGTCGGGTGCGGCGACGACGGTGGTCTTGTCGAGCCAGACGCAGCCCGGGCCGGTCACCTTCAGGGTGGCCGTCGTGGTGCCCTCCCCCTCGAATGTGCCGAAGTCGAGCTTGGCGTCGACCTTGGGGTAGCCGACAGGTGGGTCGACGGTGACCGGTAGCTCCACCGTCGACGGCGACAGCGCGGTGCCCTGTACGAGCGTGCCGTCGCTGTCGCGGGCCGATGCGGTGGTCACCGACAGCGTCATCCGGAGCGTGGCCCGGCCGGGTGCCACCGAACCCAGATCCAGCGATCGGGCCGCGGCGATACGGCCCTTGGGGATGTCGCGCCCGATGGAGATCGCCTTACCCGACGCGGGAACGAGTTCGGTGGTCAGCGACGCCGTCCCGGGGATGCCGGCGGGGTCGACCTGTTTGCCCGCACCGTTGCGCAGGCCGAACTTCATGTCCACGGTGTTGCCGGAATGCAGGGCGGTGTTCTTCCCGCCGAGCCAGGTGGCCGTCAGATCACCACGAATGTGTATCTGCGACTTGGTCTTTGCCGCGGAATCGGAGTCGGGGGCGATGAACACCAGCGCCCACGCGCCACGCCACTGCGCCGCCTGTGAGTTGGTCATCCGGACAGCGACGGCCTTGTCACCGGGGAAGTCGTAAGCGATCGTCACCCCGCCCACCTCGGCGCTGCCCTGCTTGTCACCGGCCATGCGCGTTTCGGTGCCGTCCGGGGACACCAGCACCGGGGTCAGGCCGGTGCGGTCGGCACTGGCCAGGATATTGACACTGCCGACAGACGAATCGAGCACGAAACGATGCTTGCCCGAGTCGCACACCTTGACAGCGCAGGCTCCGGTCTCGTTGGTCAGCGGCGGCTGTCCCGGGGTGCTGAGTTTGTCGAAGGTGAACAGCAGTTCGTCGATGTCGTCGGCGAGGTAGAAGTCGCCGGGCACCGGGCTGCGCACGTCACCGCAGGTGCCGGTGGACGTCTGCTCACCGGTGGCGATGGACTTGAGCAGATCGAAATCGGCCGCCTTGACGTCCTTGCCGGCCAGGCCGATGGCGACGGTGATGATGTCGGACGAGCGCACCTGGTCGACGAGGCCGCCGGGACGGCACAGACTGGTCTTGGCCGCCTCGACCATCTTCTTGCGGTCCTGCTCGGTGTCGAGGGAGACGCCCGGCGCGTACGGCTTGTCCGCGCTCGACCGGATGGTGAAGTCGAGCTTGCCGTCGGTGAACCAGGCGATCATCCGGCACGTCGGCGCGTCACCGGACTGCATCGTCTTGCGGGCCCCGTCGAGGGCGAGCCAGTAGTCGGTGTCGGTGCCGCCCGCGCGGTCGGCGAACCCGTCGAGGGTGGCGGTAATCGAATCGAGGGACTTCTCCGACAGAGTGGTCCAGCCCTTGCGTTCGCTGTAGGTGTCGGAGAATCCGGCGATCGCCACGTCGAGGGACACGCCGGTGTCGGTGGCATAGGTACTGAGCTGTTCGGTGAGGAACTTGGCCGCGGCTACGCGCGCGGCGTCGGGGTCGGTGACGGCGAGGCTGCGTGATTCGTCGACCAGCAGCAGCACCCGGCCTTCCTTGGCGCCGGCCATGCACGCACCGAACCGGTCGATGCCGGACTGGTCGTCGGGTGCGGCGCCGGCTGCCGGCGTCCCGGTGAGCGTGGCCAGGAAGGTCAGCAGGATCGTCGCGGCCAGCGCATGCCACCTCATCGGCGTCCCACCCAGATCGCGAAACCGAAGGCGCCGACCAACACGCCCGCGGCCACCAGCACCATCACCGCCACGTAGGCGCCCATGATCCAGCCGGGCCGCAGGTACACCGCCGACGTGCGGCGCATCGTGTCCTTCGAGGAGAACAGCGCCACGACACCGATCGCGATCGGTCCGGCCAGCAGCCAGCCGATCAGGCTCTGCCACTGCGCCCAGAACAGCGCACCGATCGCGATACCTGCGGCGGCTAGCACACCGGAGGCCACCAGCAGTGCGGTGGGCGGTCCGACCGGTGTCAGGTCCGCCTGTGCCGGGGCCGGTGGCGCCGAGTATCCGGGGACAGTACGGGCCTGCGGGGCTCCTGCCGGGGCGAATGGTCCCTGCCCGAACGGACCTGCGGGGGGTGGTCCCTGCGGGCGCCCACCACCGGGCGGCCCGAACGGCGAGCGGCCCGGACCGCCGTTGTTCACGGGGCCGCCACTGCCGGGGCCAGGCCCAAAGGGGTTACCGGAAGACACCCTCGCATCGTTCCACATCGCACCGGCGGTTGGGCGCTGCCGACGCCGGATTCGATCCTTTATCCGACGCTATTGATGCTGGCCGAGCTGCATGTTGATCTGCTGGTTGATCTGTTGCAGCCCGGGAGCCGACAGTCCGGCCAGCTGCCCCTGGATCGACCGGACGATCGAGCTGTCGTTGATGACCTTCTCGCTCGACTGCACCAGTACCGTTCCGGCGCCGGTGAAATCGAACTGCCGTTCCTCGCCGGAGTTGATGCCCATCCGGCGGCCGGCGGCGGCAATGAAACCGTTCACCCACGCTTCGTCGTAGTGATGGCTCGGCGACGGGCAATCGGCCCAGCCCACCAGCGCTTCCGGGTCGACCCGCACCGGCGGTTCGATGAACATCACCGGCCCGCTGGAGGAGGCGAGGAACTTGCCGCTGCCGATCAGGGTGACGAAGCCCGGCACGATCGACTGATTCATCGACAGGGTCGGCTGGAAGCCCAGCAGATTCGCCGACCGGATGGTGAGGTTGCCGTCGTCGAGATCGTAGGAGTTGATGTCGTAGCCGCGGTCACCGATGACCAGCTTGCCCTGGCCCTCGGCGACGACGAAGTCGGCCAGATACAGGGGCGCCGAGAATTGCTGCGCCACCATCTGCAACAGACCGCCCTGCAGGCCGTGCGTCAGCGCGGTGAACCGCATCTGCCCGTAGTAGGCGATCATCGCGCCCTTGGACATGAACCACGGCTGGGTCAGGTCGATGCAGTAGGCATATTTGTTGCCCTCGATGTTGTCGTCACTGGGCAGGGTGTGCGGATTCCACACCGTGTTGTACACGCTCACAGTTGTTTCTCCACTCACATCTTCTGTTCGGATGCCTGCACGTACACCACGCCCTGACCGGTGCATTCGAGCTGCATGGACTCCCCGCCGCCGCGGCCGACGTTGCGCCAGCTCATCGCCGACTTGAGCGTCGAATTGACCTGTCCGGCCGAGGCGACGAACGCCTGCGGGTCGACGAGCACCGCGCCGCCGGGGTTCACCGGAAGCTCGAAGATGCCGCCGTGGCCGAGCACCACGACGCTGCCCGCACCCATCAGCTGGGTGGTGAACATGCCCTGCCCGGTCATCGCGCCCGCGGCCGCGTTACGCAGCGACCCGAACAGGCCACCGCCCCCGCCACCGCCCTGGCCGCCAGAGGAGGCCACCGACACGATCGACGCCTGGATGTCGGCGGTGCGGGCGAGCAGCCGGGACGCCTCGACGCGCATCTGCCCGCCGACCGATCCCAGGTTCACCACCGTCGCCTCGATGCCGCGGAAACCGTAGTGCACCACGCCGTTTCCCTGCGCGAGCATCGTGGCCTCATGTTCGCCGGAGAGCATGCGACCGGCCATCCCGCCCATCATCCCGCCGCCCATGCCCCCACCCCCGCCGGGGACCTGATGGGGTTCGAAGTACACCTGCCCGGTGTAGAAGAGCATCGCGCCGCGCCGGGCGACGATGGGCCCGGACTGTGCGAGATTGACCGAAACGACCTTGCTGTTGACCGCTGTGAACACCGCTGGGCCTCCTATCGTTCAGCCGGCTGGATGGAGACGACGCCGGTGCCGGCCCAGCGCAGCGAGAACGCCTCGCCACTGCCCTGGCCGACGGCGGTGCGCCACGACACATCGGTGTCGAAGGACTGGGTGAGCTGGCCGCGGGCGCACACGAACGCGTCGGGGTCGACGACCAGCGGGTACTGGGGGCTGACCTCGAGGTGGATCAGCGGCCCGCCGCGCGAGAGCAGCGCCACCTGCCCTTGTCCGGCGACCGTGGTGGTGAACAGCCCCTGACCACCGGCCATGCCTCGCACACCGGCGAAAGTGACGTTGGTGGTCAGGTTTCCGGCCAGCAGCAGCAACTGCTCGGACTCCACCTGCAGCGTGTCACCGTTGAGGTCGATGATGGTCACCTCGGCGGCATCGTGGGCGAAGTACACCACCCCGTGCCCCGTGCACTCCATCAGCGACAGGGATTCGCCGGTCGCCTTCTGTTTGAGGCCGGCCACCACGCCCGCACCGCCGCCGAATCCGGCCGACTTGAACGTGACCTGGCCTTCATAGGCCACCATCGAACCGCTCAGCGCACGCACCGAGGTGCCCGCGAGGTGCGCTTCGAGCACCCGCTTGGATCGTTGTACCAGTTGCACGAGTCAGATAGTGACACACCGACGGGCGCTGCGGAATGCCCGGCGGAGCATCAGATCGCGTTGTCCGCCGTCCGACCGACACGACATGCGCCGATTAGCATCGGTGCCGTGGCCGGGAACTTCGTCAGACGCGTGTTCGGGGGGCGCTCGCGTGTGCAGGGCGCGCAGGTGCAGGAACAGCTGGGCGCGCTGACCACGGCCTTTCTCGACCTCGAACGACAGCTCACGCAGATCGACGCCGCCGTCGCGCCGGCCCGCGAGATCAACCCGAACTCGCCGGCCGCTCGCGACTGGCCGCCGCTACGCGACCGGCAACTTCAGATCGTCGGTGAGTACCTGCGGCTGACCGCGACACCCGATCCCGGCGCCCGTGACCACACCCGGCCGCCGTCGCCGGCGGAGATCACCGCCTGCATCGACGCCATCGGTGCTCTCTCGGGCGACATGGCCCGCTTCGGCCAGGTCCACCACAACGAACTGACCTCGGCCGCCGGTGCCGCCAGCCTCGCGAGCCACGAAACCCACCAGGCGAAAGTCGCTGCCCACCAAGCACTCTCCCAACTCGATCAGGCGCCGGGCGCCGCGCGCAGGCTCCGGACCGTCGACGGCGCCGCCCGCGCTGTGCGCGAGGGACTGCCCCGGCTCGATGCCGCCACGACGATCCCCCAGCGTCGTCGGGAGGCGGCGGCGGTCACCGCGGCGGCCCAGCGGCTGCACGGCGTGCTGACCGAGGCCGCATCGTTGCCCGAGCAGGCCGACCGCGTCATTCGGTCGGTGGAAACCCGGATGTCGGCCGTCGGCCACCGGGCGACACAGATGCCCGACGCGCTGTCGGCACTGCTGCGCGAGTTCAGCACCGACTGTTCGAAGGATCTGCGCGACAATCAGCGTGCGGTGGACGGCCATCTCACCGAAGCCCGCGACGACATCGAACAGGCCCGCCGGCATGTGCGCACCGACCCTGACGTGGCCATCACCGACGCCGAGCGGGCCCGCGATCATCTCGACGAGGCGCAGCGGGCGGTCGACCAGGTACTCGATCGGCTGCGCACGTTGCGCGATGTGCGCGCCGATCCGGCCGGGCATGAACGCAAAGTGAGGTTCCGATTGCGGGATGCGCAACAATTCGCCGTCAACAATTCTCTGGTTGACGATTGGGGTTCTGTGCTCGACGCTCAAGGCGACCGCATCGACCGGGCAAGAACGACGCTCGGCCGCATACACCCCGACTACTGGGCGTACTGGACCGAACTTCGCGCGGTCGATGCCAGGATCACCGAGATCATCGACCGCATGAGAGGACAACTCGCCGCGAAATGAGCACGCCCCGATTCCGGCACTTCCATCACCTCGACGACGCCGTCGTCGAACGCCTGTTTCTCCATAGCCCCCAGCCGGTCGGGCACGACGATCCGACGCGGGTGCTGGCCCTGGCACTGGGCGCCACGCTGTACGTGCCCGGCAACCGGGCCGATCTGGCGCGCACCATCGAGCGGCGCTTCGCCAACGGGGTGACGTCGATGGTCATCGACCTCGAGGACGCCGTCGCCGACGACGAGGAGGACCACGCCGCCGCCTGTGCCGTGGCCGCCCTCGACGAACTCGCCGATGGGCCGGCGGCGGCGATGCTGCTGTTCGTGCGCACCCGCACCCCCGAACGGATCCCGAAGATCGCCGCCGAACTGGGCCCCGGACGCACCGCCCTGTCGGGTTTCGTGCTGCCCAAGTTCACCTCGGCCATCGCCCGCGACGGGCTCGACGCGGTAGTGCGGGCCTCGGAGGTGCTCGACAAACACCTGTACGCGATGCCGGTCCTGGAATCGCCGGAGATCGTGTACCGGGAGACCCGCGACATCGAGCTCGGGTCTATCGCGGAGATCCTGGGCGAGTATCGATCTCACGTCCTGGCCGCCCGGATCGGCGCCACCGATATGTGTGGGATGTTCGGCATCCGCCGCGACCGCGACCTGACGATCTACGACGTGCGCGTGGCCGCCGACGCCATCGCGAGCATCATCAACTACCTCGGGCGCGCCGGCGACACCGGCCACATCATCACCGGGCCGGTGTGGGAGTACTTCGCCGAACACGAGCGGCTGTTCCGGCCCACGCTGCGGCAGACCCCGTTCGCCGACCACGACGCGGTGCTGTTCCGGCAGCACCTGGTGAGCCGCGACATCGACGGCCTGCTCCGCGAGATCGCACTCGACCGGGCCAACGGCATGCACGGTAAGACCGTCATCCATCCCACCCACGTGGCGGCCGTGCACGCACTGTCGGCGGTCACTCACGAGGAGTATCACGACGCCGTCGACATCGCGGGCGGTGACGCCGGCGGAGTGCGCACCTCGACCTATCGCAACAAGATGAATGAGCTGAAACCGCACCGTCGTTGGGCCCAGGGTGTGCTCGACCGGGCGCACGTTTTCGGGGTGACCAATCCGAACATCACCTTCGTCGATCTGCTGACGGCGCTGGTTCCGGCGTGAGCACATCTCTCGAAAGCAGCTGGGTGAGCGATACTTTCGGTGTCCTGCTGGGCGGTGACGGTATCGGCGACCTGGTACGGCTGGGCCTGCGCCGCAACCCCAAGCGGGCACACCTGCTGGTGTCGACGGTGCTGGGCAAGCATATTCCCACCGACCCGGCTCTCGTGCGTGGTGCCGCGGATCGGCTCGCCGATCTGGTCATCGAACATATTGGCATGGAAAAGTCATCTGCTGCAACAGTTCTGGGATTCGCCGAGACGGCCACCGGGCTGGGTCACTGCGTTGCCGACCGGATGAGTGCGGCCTGTTACCTGCATTCGACACGGCGGCGCGCCGACGGGGTGAGCGTCACCGCGACATTCGAGGAGGGGCATTCGCACGCCACCACCCACTTCATCGAACCCACCGACGCCGCACTGTTCACCCCCGATGCGCCGGGCACCGAGGTGCCGCTGGTACTCGTCGACGACGAGATATCCACCGGCGCCACCGCTTTGGAGGCGATAGCCGCACTGCACCAGCAGTATCCACGGCCGTCGTACGTCGTGGCCTCGCTGGTGGACATGCGAGATGCCGACCAGCAGCGGCAGTGCGAGGTTGATGCGGCAGAGTTGGGTGTAAGCGTCGAGTTCGTCGCTCTCGCGCACGGAAGTATCGATCTTCCAAAGGGATTCACCGACGAGGTGTGTGCGCTGGCTGCACCCGCACTCAATCCCGTCGGACCTGCCACGGGAGGCCTGGAGACGGTCCGGATTCCCTGGCCCGCAGAGGTTCCGGACGGCGGTCGGCACGGGTTCCTCCGTACCGATGGTCCGGCATTCGGCGAGGCCACCGCCGCGGTGAGTGCCGCCATCGCTGGTGTACTCGACACGTCGGCGCCGGTTGTGGTGGTCGGGCATGAGGAGTTCATGTACCTACCGCTATGCGTGGCCGAATATCTTGCGCAGGAGGGATTTACGGTGCGCTATCAGACATCGACGCGCTCACCCGCATATGTCCTCGACGAGCCGGGGTACCCGCTGCGGCGTGGCTTCGAGTTCCCCGCTCCCGAGGGGGACCACAGCGCGAAACGCTATCTCTACAACGCGGTGGTCGACGCCGCCGATCCACGGGGTTCTCAGGTGGTGTTCGTGTGTGACCGGCCCGCCGACACCGACGAGTTGTACGGCTCCGGCGGCCTGGCCGATGTGCTGGCCCGTGCCGGACACAATGTGATTGTGGCCGTGGTGGATACACCGTCCCAACAGACACTGCGCGCAGCCAGGGAGGCACTATGACCACGCCACCGCTGACCGGCCCTGACTTCGGCTCTTACGCCGCGGGGGAGGTGACATGGCTGCTCAAGGATCTGTCCCACGTCGCGCTCGAAGGTGATATCGCCGACCGGGAACGGGCCATCCAGTCGGGCCGGGCACACTACGCCGAATCGCTGCCGGTGGAGTTCCAGCCGGACGAGGAGTACCAGAAGCTGTTCCGCACAGCGCTGTCCGAGAGCGCCGACCGGCTCGCCACCGCCATCGGCGCCGTCACCGACCTGCTGATCACCGACAGAGTTGCCAAGTCCGGGGCTACTGATCTGACGCTGGTGTCGCTGGCCCGGGCCGGCACCCCGGTGGGAATCCTCATGCGCCGCTGGGCGGCCCGCATCCATGGGCTCGACCTGCCGCACTACACCATCTCGATCGTCCGGGACCGCGGTATCGACTCGGTGGCGCTCGACTACATCGTTTCCCGGCACCGTCCGGAGTCGGTGGTGTTCGTCGACGGCTGGACCGGAAAGGGCGCCATCGCAAAGGAACTCACCGCCGCACTCGCCGAGTACGCGGCGGCCGGCGGTCCGGCACTGTCCGACGACCTGGCCGTCCTCGCCGACCCCGGATACTGCGTGCGCACCTTCGGTACCCGCGACGATTTCCTCATCGCCTCGGCCTGCCTCAATTCGACGGTGTCCGGGCTGGTATCACGTACGGTGCTCAACAGCGACTACATCGGGCCCGGAGAATTCCACGGCGCCAAGTTCTACCGCGACCTGACCCCCTACGACGTGTCGAATCTGTTGCTGGACACGGTCGCCGACCGATTCACCGCGGTCCGTGACGCGGCCGCGCGGCAGTGCGCCGACGTGCTGGCCTCCGACCGGGAACCCACCTGGGCCGGCTGGCATTCCATCGAGAAGATTCAACACGAGTACGGCCTCGGGTCCATCAACTTCGTCAAACCCGGTGTGGGAGAAACCACCCGGGTCCTGCTGCGGCGGGTGCCGTGGAAGATCCTCGTCGACGCACCCGACCGTCCCGAACACGACCACATCCGGCTGCTGGCCGCCCAGCGCGACGTCCCCGTCGAAGTAGTGCACGGACTGGCGTACTCGTGTGTCGGACTGATCAAGGAGAACACCGAATGACCGTGCCGCTCATAGCAACCGACCTCGACCGCACCATGATTTTCTCGAAGGCCGCGATGGGGCCCGAGCAGTTCGGCAGACTCGACCTGCGATGCGTCGAGATCCACGAGGACGCGCCACTGTCGTTCATGACGGCCGACGCCGTCGACCTGCTCGACACGCTGGCCGCGGCGGCACCGGTAGTGCCGGTGACCACCCGAACTCCCAAGCAGTACCGGCGGATCGCACTGCCCGGCAGACCATTCCGGTATGCCGTGGTGTCCAGTGGCGGCAGGATCATCACCGACGGCGCCGACGACAAGTCCTGGCGCGCCCACATCGACAGCCAATTATCCGGTGCGGGAGCAGATCTCGGCACCGTCGTCGCCGAACTCGAATCGCGGATCGATCAATCGTGGGTCAAGAAGTTCCGCATCGCCGACGAGCTGTTCTGCTACATCGTCGTCCGTACCGAACGGCAACCGGCCGGGTTCCTGGCCGACTGGACGGGCTGGTGCGCCGAGCGTGGCTGGACCGTATCGCAGCAGGGCCGCAAGATCTACGCCCAGCCAGCCACCGTCACCAAGAGCGCGGCGCTGGCCGAGGTGCGGCGCAGACTCATCGACGACGGCACCCTGGCCGCGGCGGCGCCCGTGCTCGCCGCCGGTGACGGACTGCTCGACGCCGACCTGCTCGAGGCCGCGGACCGAGGGATCCGGCCCGCGCACGGCGAACTGCACGAACTGGACTTCCAGCGCGACCACGTGCGCGTAACCGAGACGGTCGGCGCGCTGGCCGGTGAAGAGATCCTCGCCTGGTTCCACGCCGCGATACCCGGCGAAAGCGCCGCCTGATCGACCCGCCCGACCCGCCATGCCGCACTTGCCCGAATCGTGACTTGGGAGACATGCCCTAGGGTGGTCGGCAACACCTGCGACACCAAACCTGAGGGAGCCGCCATCGTGACCGCATTGTCGAAGGGGCAGAACGCCCCGCTGCCGACACCCGACGTCGTCCTGTCCGTCGAGGTCGGCACCGCTGCCGACGTGTCCGCCCTGCTGGTCACCCCTTCCGGCAAGGTGCGTACCGACAACGACTTCGTGTTCTTCAACCAGCCCACCGGCCCCGGCGTGCGGCTGGTCCCCGCTGCAGGCCTGGCGCAACTGCACGTCAGCACCGGCCAGGTCCCGGCCGAGATCGACGCGATCCGCGCCGTGATCACCCTCGACGACGCGTCGTCGTCGTTCGGGAGGTTCGCCGCGCCCACCGCCCGCGTCAGCGATACCTCTGGACGCGAGCTGTATTCGTACACGATCGGCGAGTTGTCGTCGGAGTCGGTGGTCATCGCCCTGGAGATCTACCGCCGCAATGCCGACTGGAAGGTACGGGCCGTCGGGCAGGGCTACTCGGGTGGGTTCGCCGACCTGGTCCGCGATCACGGGGTGAGCGTCGACGACGCACCGGCACCACCTCCCGCGCCGGCACCGGCCTACCAGCAGCCCGCACCCGCGCCGTCGTACCAGCAGCCCGCGCCGGCACCGGCTTACCAACAGCCCGCCCCCGCATACCAGCCTCCGCAGTCGTTCCCGCCTCCCACGGGGGCGCCCGCCGGGTACGGTCCGCCGCCCGAGATCAGTCTCAGCAAGAGCCGGCCCGTCAGCCTGGTCAAGGGTCAGAAGGTGACCCTGCGCAAGGAGGGTGGCGTCAAACTCACCGACGTGCAGATGGGACTGGGCTGGGACCCGGCGCAGGCCAAGTCGATGTTCGGGCGCAGCCGGGCCAGCTCGATCGACCTGGACGCCTCGGTGCTGATGTACTCGCAGGGCCGCTGCGTCGACGTCGTCTACTTCGGGCAACTCAAGAGCAAAGACTTCTCGATCCAGCATTCGGGCGACAACCTCACCGGCGACGGTGACGGCGACGACGAGTCGGTGACCGTCGCGCTGCACAACGTCGCACCCAGCATCGACGCGCTCGTCTTCATCGTCACCTCGTACCGCGGTCAGACGTTCGAGGAGGTCGACAACGCCTACTGCAGGCTCGTCGATCTGACCACCGGCGCCGAACTGGCCCGCTACACCCTGCGTGGCGGAATGCCGTACACGGGTGTGACGATGGCCGTCATCAAACGGGAGGTCGGCGACTGGAAACTCACCGCCCTCGGTGACGGATTCCAGGGCAAGACCCCGAAAGACGCTCTGCCGCACGTCCAGAAATACGTGTAGCCCCTTTCGCCGGTTGAGTCACCGGGGGGGCATTGCCTTGGTGACTCAACCGGCGAAAGGCCGTCAGCCGAGGGCGTCGTAGAAGGCTGTTTCGAGCTCCATGTACTTGGTGAACGAGGTCGGATCGCCGAACGGCAGGATCTGGGTGGCCCAGTAGCCGCCGAAACCATTCTCGCGGTCGATCCAGTAGAACAGGTTGGCCAGACCCGCCCAGCCCTGCGCGCCCGCCGGACGTCCGGTGGGGGCCTTCTCGTTGTTGATCATGAACGGCAGCGACCACGACTTGGACTGTCCGGGGAAGAATTCCGCGGTGTTCGACAGCGACGGGATCACGCCGGGCAGTTCGGTCACCGGCAGGTCACCGAGGTGGTTCTGCACGGCCATCTCGACGGTCGACTCGGCCAGCACCCGGCCGTTCGCGCCCGCACCGTCGTTGAGCCACATCCGGATGAACTTCATGTAGTCGCCGACGGTGCCGTACAGCCCGTGACCACCCATGTCGACTTCGGGCGGCGACGGCAGTTCCAGGTCCATCGGGGTGAGCGAGCCATCGTCGCCGCGGGCGTGGATCTCGGCCAGGCGCGGCCGGAAGTCGTCGCGCAGTTCGAAACTCACGTTCTCGATGCCGAGCGGGGCAAAGATCTTCTCTGCGAACACAGCTCCGAGACGCTTACCGGTGATGCCTTCGACGACCTGCCCGACCCAGTCGATGTTGGTGCCGTACTGCCAGCGCTCGCCCGGATCGAACAGCAGCGGCGTGGTGAGCGCGGCCATCGTGGCGGTGATGACGCTGGGCTGGCCGTGTTCCTCAGCCAACTTGCAGTAGTTGACGTCGAAGAAATCGTAGCCGAAACCGCCTGTGTGCGTGAGCAGTTGGCGGGTGGTGGGCACCGACTTGGGCGCACGCTGCACCGGGTTGCCGGCGTCGTCGAATCCTTCGAGGACCTGCAGTTCGCCGATCTTCGGTGCGTAGTCGGAGGCGGGTGCGTCGAGGTCGAGTTGACCGGCCTCGACGAGCTGCAGCGCGGCGGTCGCGGTGAACGCCTTGGTGGTGGAGAAGATGGCGAACACGTCGTCGGTGGTGATCGCATTATCGGTGCCGAGACGACGTACCCCCGCGGCACCCTCGTAGATGTTGCCGTCGCGGTCGGTCACCATCGCGACGACGCCGGGGACGCGGGCGTCGCCCTCGACGGCCGAGGCGAGCACGGCATCTGCCGCGGACGTGAACGCGGCCTGGTCTAGGGCCGGGGAGGCGCTGGTCATGATGTGAAATCCCCTCACGAAGGTTGTGTGACTGGTTAGCTGTACTTATAAACTCGGGTAGCCGGTGGCCGTGTCTCGTGTGGCCGGCGGCCGCGTCATCGAGTGTGGCCTGCCAGGCAGGCGCCGACTCCGTCCGTGTAGGACACCACACGACGCGCTGCTGCGGGCAAGGTTTGGTCCGGTTGGACCAGGAATTTTGTCCAACCGGCCAGGTCGTTCCCTGCCACTTCGTCGTGTCGCGTCCCATCACCACACGGCGTCACCACACCGGACGGGGAGTGCCGTCGCCCGCGAGGTCATCGAGCATGCCGGTGAACGATTTCAGTGCGACCGGGCCCCACCGGGTTTCCAGCCGCTCGACCTCGGCCGCGGCTGTGCGCGACGCGGCGCGGGTGACCTGCCGCCCACGGGCGGTGAGTTCGATGATCGAGGCCCGACGGTCGGCTGGATCGGGCCGGCGCGCGACGTATCCATCGCGGACGAGGGCATCGACGATGGCCGATGCCGACTGTTTGGTGACGCCGAGGTGTTCGGCGATCTGATTGATCGACGCGCCGGCACCGGAGATGCGGGCGAACACCAGGCCATGCACGGGCCGCAGTCCGGGGTGACCGGAAGCGATCACGGCATCGTTGATCCGTTCGGCCACAGCAGAACTCGCCCGCATCAGTAGTAGCGACAATTCCTCCGCCCGAACAGCACGCCTTGACATATAGACAGCTTAACTGACTTAATTATGGACAGTTAGGCTGTCTATTTTATTCGGAGGTTCCCGACATGCCCGTATTCACCATGACCGACGCCCGGCCGCACGAGATGCACGGTGCTCGATTCGAGTCGGTGGTCGCGCCGTCGGCCGGCAGCACCGAACTGTGCGCCTGGCGCACCACCGTCACCCCCGGAACCGCCGGGCAACCACACACCGTCGACCACGAGGAGGTGTTCCTGGTACTCGCCGGAACCCCCACCATCACCCTCGACGGAACGCCGACACGCGTGGCATCGGGATCGGTGATCTTCGCGCCCGCAGGCAGCAACGTCAAGCTCGACAACGACTCGGAAACCGAAGCGCAGCTGTGGGTCACGACGGTCGTCGGACTGACCGCGACCACCCCGTCCGGCGACCGGATCGTGCCGCCCTGGACGCTGTAGTCTCCGGCGCCCCGTTGGGTAAATCGTTAGTAAGCCTTAGCATAAATCCCCGGGATTTGCTATCTACAATTTCTAGGTTCACTGACGTAACATGGCCGAGGGTTTGCGCAGCCGCGCGGACACGATCATCCGATCGACCGGAACACACGTAGGGGATTTCATGCATCAGGTCTTTCGACGCTCCGCCGCTGCCGCAGCCGCGGTAGCCGCCACCGCACTCATTGTCGCCGGTTGCGGCGACGACAACGACGACAACGCCTCGTCCTCGGCGGCCTCGTCGGTGCAGGTGTCCGCAGAAGCGAGCGCGGACGCCTCTGCCGGTGCCTCAGCGGGTGCCGACGCCTCCACTTCCGCCGACGCCTCCGCAGGTAAGGACGTCAAACTGACCGCCGCCGACGGCACCGAGGTGACGCTCACCGGCGCCATCGCGGCCAAGTTCAACGCCGCCACCGACAAGCAGCGGGCCGACCTCGGCAAGCCGCTGACCGGCGCCGATACCTCCGGCACCAGCGACAGCGGAATGACCTTCCAGCAGTTCGACGGCGGCGTGATCTCGTCCAAGGGCGACAACGCCTTCATCACCTGGGGCAAGATCCGCGACGCCTGGAACGTCAAGCGTGACGACACCGGCAACCCGTCGGAGTCGGGCAAGAGCGGCTCCACCGGACCGCTCGGCGCGCCGACCAGCGACGAGACCGACGAGGGCGGCCTCAAGCAGTCGACCTTCGAGAACGGCAAGATCACCTGGGATCCCAAGACCGACACCACCGAGGTGACCGTCAAGGACAAGGTCGTTCCCGCCAAGTAGGCACGAAAGCACTACCGCAGTACCCCGCAGCCCCACCTCGCTCAGGCGACGTGGGGCTGCGGCTTTCGCTCGGGCCCGCCTTTCGGCTAACTTGAATTGAGGTTCAAGTCAGCGGACCGATTCCCGTCGCTTCGCTCGCCCCGGAAGGAAACCCCATGGATACGACGACGCTGTTCTCCCTCGAAGGCCGCAGCGCGCTGGTCACCGGCGGCTCGCGCGGCATCGGCAAGATGATCGCCGAGGGGCTGCTGCGGCAGGGTGCCCGCGTCTATATCACCGCCCGCAAGGCCGCGGCCTGCGACGAGACCGCCAAAGAGTTGTCGGCGCTCGGGTTCGGACAGTGCGTCTCGCTGCCCGTCGACGTGTCCACCACCGAGGGCATCGAACAGCTCGTCGCCGCGTACTCCGCACATGAGCAGTCCCTCGACATCCTCGTCAACAACGCCGGGGCCGCGTGGGGCGCCGGATTCGACGAGTTTCCCGAAGCCGGCTGGGACAAGGTGATGGACGTGAACGTGAAGGCACCGTTCTTCCTCACCCAGAAGCTCAAGCCACTGCTGCTGGCCGGGGCCGGAGGCGGGCACCTGGCCAAGGTCATCAACATCGCCTCCATCGACGGACAGTCGCTCAACCCGATGGAGACCTACTCCTATCACGCCAGCAAGGCCGGCCTGATTCACCTCACCAAGCGGATGGCCGTGAAGCTCGCCCCCGAGGGCATCATCGTCAGCGCTATCGCGCCGGGCGCCTTCGCGTCGAACATGAACAAGGAGGCCCGCGACCACGGAGACCTGATCGCCGGCCACATCCCGTCCCGGCGCGTCGGCGAGCCCGAGGACATGGCCGCTGCCGCGATCTACCTGGCCTCCCGCGCCGGCGACTACGTCGTCGGGTCGACCATCACCGTCGACGGCGGGGTGAACATCGCCCGCTGACCCGGCGGCATCCGGGCAGGCGCGCCTAGACTGGACGGGTTCCTGTCGTCAGCGAAAGAAGATGTGACCCATGACCGCCGCACTCACCCCGGAAGCCGAGCAGTCGGTCAGCAACATCGCCGCACGGTACGGGTTGTCCACCGATGCGGTGGTGGCCATGCTGTACGCCGTCAACTCCGGCGGCGGCACCATGGCGCAGTTCTCCATTCCCGAGCTCGGCGGCTCCGGCCAGTGGATGCGCGGCGGAATGACCATGGTGGGCAACATGTTCGACAACAACCTCAAGGCGCGGGTGGACAATCTGTGCAACGAGCTGTCGCAGTTGCTGGCCACCACCATCGTGTTTCCGCCCGCCCCGGCCGGGGTGGGTGGGTCGCAGATAGGCGGGTTCACCGCCGGCAACTGGTGGCCCGCCGACCTCGGCGTACCCAGTTCGACGGGCGCGCAGAACGGGGCGCGATACGCGGTCTTCCCGGCCACCGCTCGTCTGGCAGTCGAATCCGGCGGTGTGACAAGGGTCTACGACACCGGTCAGCATCAGATCGGCGGGGTCCAGCAACAGCACGGCGGGCTCGCCGGCACGGTCTCGTTCACCAGCCAGTTCGGCACCTTCGACACCACCTCGCTGATCGAGCTGACCGGTGGGCAGGTCGCCGCCACCCCGGTCGCCGCGCCCGCACCTGAACCGTACGTGGAGCCGATCGCCGAACCGGTTCCCTCCGCCCCGGGCGGTCCGGGTGGTTCCGACGACATCTTCGCCGCCATCGAATCCCTTGCGGGACTTCACCAACGGGGAATACTCACCGACGAGGAGTTCGCCACCAAGAAGGCGGAGCTGCTCGGCCGACTGTAACAACCATCACCCGGCACGATCCTGCCGGTAGACTGTGGCACCGATGAGCAGCAAATCGCAGGACAAGGCCAAGCGCAGGGCCCGACGTAAGGCAAAGAGTGCCGGCGGCGAGCGGGACTCCAATGTGGTCCCGCTGTTCGGTCCGCCGCCGATCCCCTACGTCGACGAGTTCACCGACTGGGTCGCCGACACGATCTTCGACGGCGACATGACGACCACCAACAGTCTGCTGGCGCAACTCCAGATCATCGTCGCCGCGATACGACAGGCACACCCCCGTTTCGACCCCACTGCCTGGACCATCGCCGACATCGACGCGATGGTCAGCTTCCTCGAGTACATGCAGTCCGAGGACAACGTGTCGCTGGACCAGGCGCGCGCGATCGCACTGTCCGCACAAGCCTATCTAAGCTACCTCGATGAACAAGACCTGTGGGCCGGCGATGATGACGTCGCCGACTACGCGCGGACGGAACTAATGTCGGCCGTCGGCCTCGAACAGTCGGCGGCGATGATCGGTGATGTTGACGAGGACGACGAGCGGGCGGCTCTGCTCGCGACCAGGCCGGTATCGTGGCTCATCGAGTTGGCAGCGTGGATCGGCGACGAACGCCCCACCACCCCACATCTGTGGCTCAAGCCGGCGTTGCTCCCGCAACTCGCCGAGGCACTCTCGGTCGAACTGTCGCCGAGCACGAGGAGCATGAGTTCATGTACGCCGCTGCGTGATGTCTGGGAGCAGGCCCGGGCCATCGCGGTGATCGAAGTCAACGGCGTGCGCGCGGTGCCCGGCAAAGCGGCTGCGCTGTGGCACCCGGACGCGCCGATCGAGGTCCTGCGGCTGGGCCTGGCCTCCTGGATCGGGATGCGTTTCGACGAGATCGCCGACGACCCGGAACTGGTGTCCACGTTCTCCAGCGTCATAGTCGGCGGAATGACCGGCCTGCCGGCGGGCAAGCACCACATCAACATGTGGCCAGAACTGCACGGCGTCGACCGCACAGTCGTCCGCGACACCCTCCGACTCCTCGATGATGCCGTCGACGACGGCTGGGTGAGCGTCGTCGACGACGAGTTCGTGGTCCCCGAAGCGCTTCGGCCGGCGGTGGTCATGGCCATTCCCGCACCGGACGGCGCCGACGGCATCGACGACGCCGAACCGGCACTGCTCACCGTGCGTGTCGCCCTCGACGGCACCGAGCCACAGGTGTGGCGGCGCATCGAACTCGATTCGGAGACAACACTTGACGAGTTCCACGAGATCCTTCAGGTCACCTTCGACTGGGATGACAGCCACCTGCATCAATTCACCGCGGACGGATGCACTTTCGTGCCCGACCACCAACTCGCCGACAGCGTCGGATGTGCTCATGCCGAGGACGAATCGGAGATCGGCGACTTCCTGACCGCACCGGGCAACCGGATGATCTACGAGTATGACTTCGGCGACGGGTGGCGGCACGTCATCACCCTCGAAAAGACGTCATCACCCGGCACCGACGAGCCCGCCTACATCACCGATGGCGCCGGGATGGCACCGCTCGAAGATGTGGGCGGACCGGGTGGCTGGCTGGATTTCGTTGCCGCGGTGAATGATCCGGACGATCCCCGCTGCCAGGAACTCCGGGAATGGGCGGGCATGGACGACGCCAAGCCGCTCGACGCGGCGGCGTTCGACCGGCCGTCCACCAACCGTCAGTTACGCCGACTCGGCCTGTAGCGGCTCCCGCTCCCCTACGGCATCACCAGGACTGCTTTCACTGCCTTTCCGGAGGCGGTGTCGGCGATGGCCTGTTCGATCTGATCGAACGGGTAGGTGGTGATGAGTTTGTCGAACGGAAATAGACCGGCCTCGTACAGACTCAGCATCTGCGGGATGAAGGTCTGCGGGATCGCGTCGCCCTCGATCGCCCCGATGATCGTCTTGCCCGTCGCCGACACCAGGCCGAGGTCGATGGACGAACCGGGCCGGGGAACGCCGACGAGGGCGATTTTGGCGCCGAAGGCCGCGGCCTGGATCAGCGACGCGATCACCGGAGCGACACCGGTGGTGTCGAGCACGAAATCCACTCCGCCGCCGGTGATCTCCATGATCTTCTCGATCGGATCAGCGTCCTTGGAGTTGATGGTGTGGGTGGCGCCCAGGCTTGCCGCGACCTCCAGACGTTCGTCGAGAATGTCTATGGCGATGATGGTGGTTGCCCCCGCGACCTTGGCACCCATGATCCCGGACAGGCCGACCGCCCCGGTGCCCGCGACGGCGATCGTGCCGCCCGCGGGCACCGCCAGCGAGTTGAGCACCGTGCCCGCACCGGTTTGTATCCCGCAGCCAAGCGGACCGACGAGTTCGACGGGAACGCCGGCGGGGAGCTTCACGAGGTTCTTTTCCTGCGCGACAGCGTGGGTGGCGAACGACGACTGACCGAAGAAGTTGCTCGACACCCGGTTGCCGTCCGCGTCGGCGAGCGTGGTGGTGCCGTTCTCACGGGCGCCACCGAAGTTGAGTGCCATGAAGTTGACACAGTAGGCCTCGCGTCCGGCCAGGCAGTTACGGCACGTGCCGCACGCCGCGAACGACAGCGCGACCGCGTCGCCGACCGCGAAACCGCTGACCGCGGTGCCGATCTGCTCGATGACACCGGACCCTTCGTGGCCGAGGACGATCGGGAACGCCGCGGGAATATGACCGTGCTGCACGGCGAGATCGGTGTGACATAGACCCACCGCGGTGATCTTCACGATGACCTCGTCGGGCTCGATGTCGCCGATGACCAGGTCGGCGAAGACGAAGGGCTCGTCGACGCCACTCAAGACCGCGGCATGAACAGGTGTCGGCATGGGGGACTCCCTTTCTCTTCGGCGAGGAAGTTCGCCTGGAATCGTCCCACCAACGTACTGCGATGTTTCGCGCACCGCTCGGATTCGGGCACAGTCGGTCAGTGTGCTCCCGAACCCGGTTTCCGGGATCAACCGCACGGTCAGCATCGCCTTGGCGTTCATTCGGGCAGCGGGTCCGTCAGGTAGTGCTGGACGGTCGGGCCAATGTGGGCGGCGAGGTCGTCGAGGCTCATCGACGTGATCGGTTCCAGGCGGACTATGTAGCGCAGCAACAGGACTCCGGCGATCTGGCTTACTGCGAGGGCTGTGCGGGTGGCCGCGGTGGTGGGGTCGAGTTCGGCGTTGGCCGCCAGTGCATTGGTGACGATGTCGCCGAGGAAGGTCCGTAGAATCGTCGAGTCGGGGTCGGTGACCTGTGCTTTGAGCAGGGCGATACCGGCCTGTTGGTGGTCGCCGTCCCAGAAGCCGATGACCGCCCGGACCATTGTTTCGCCGAGTCGGTCGCGGGGTACCGATGTCAGTGCCGTCAGCAGGGTTTCGGGGTCGAGCGGGATGGCGACAGCGGCCAGGAACAGTTCGCGTTTGGTGCCGAAGTAGTGATGGACGAGGGCGGCGTCGACACCCGCAGCGTCAGCAACGGCACGCACCGATGTTCCTGCAAATCCACGTTCGGCGAACAAGTTTCGCGCATTCGCGAGCACCAGGCCGCGGGTGTCAGGGGATCCGGGGCGACGCCCACCGCGGCGTCCGCTCATTCGGTTCTCCGGCGCAGCGTTGCCGACGCCAGCGTCAGAGCCACGATCACCCAACCGATGATGACGGCCACGTCCCGCCACAGTGCTCCGGTCGGGTTCGTATGGGCAGCAACCTCTTTGAGGGCATCAACCGCATAGGTGAGGGGCAGAACAGCGGAGATGGCCTCCATCCAACCGGGCAGGTCGGCGCGGGGCACGAACAGTCCGCACACGAACAACTGCGGGAAGACGACCGCCGGCATGAACTGGACGGCCTGGAACTCACTGTTGGCGAACGCACTGCACAGCAGGCCCAACCCGACTCCCAGCGTCCCCGACAGCACGGCCACCACACCGACGAGCCAGATCGAGCCTTCGACGGTCAGCCCGAGCAGGCCGACGGTGACCGCACACGCGACGATCGCCTGCGCCGCGGCCATGAGGGAGAACGCCAGACCGTATCCGCCCAGCAGATCCAATCGGCTGATCGGGGTGGTGAGCAGACGTTCGAGGGTTCCCGAACTGCGTTCGCGCAGCATCGCAATCGAGGTCACCAGGAACATCGTCACGAACGGCATGATGCCCAGCACGGGGGTGGCGAACTGATCGAAACGGCCGCTGCCGCCGGGCAGGTCGTCGAACATGAAGTACAGCAACGTCATCATGACGGTGGGAATCATCAGCATCATCACGAGGGTGCGCGGGTCGGCACGCAGTTGTCTCAGGACGCGGACCGCGGTGGCACCGAGAAGCCCCGGGTGGATCGGCGCGGATGAAACCGACTGCGTTGCACTATTGTTCATCGTTCACTCTCCTCGATCAAAGCCAGGAACGCCCGCTCAAGATTGGTCTGCCCTGTCCGAGTGCGTAATTCGTCGGGGGTGAGTTCGGCGACCAGCGCGCCCTCGCGCATCAGGATCAGGTTGTCGCACTGCTCTGCCTCGTCCATGACGTGGCTCGACACCAGCAGCGTGACGCCGCTGTCGGCGAGGCGCCGGAACCGTCGCCACAGGTCGGCGCGCAGCACCGGGTCGAGCCCGACGGTCGGTTCGTCGAGGATCAGCACCTGTGGCCGCGACACCAGCGCACACGCCAGCGACACGCGGCTGCGTTGCCCACCCGAGAGGGCCCCTGCTTTCCGGTCCGCCTGATCGTCGAGACCGACCACCGAAATCGTCTCGGCCACAGCACCTTCAGATCCGAGAATGGTGGCGAAGTAGCGCACGTTCTGGGCAACCGTGAGGTCGGTGTACACCGACGCCGCCTGGGTGACATACCCGACCGATCCCCGAAGTCCCGCAGCGCCGGCCGGCTGCCCGAGAACCTCCACCGACCCGGACACGTTCCGCTGCGTCCCGACGATCGCCCGCATCAACGTCGTCTTCCCACAGCCCGACGGACCGAGCAGTCCGGTGATCGCGCCACGTGGGATCGCGATGTCTATGCCGCTGAGCACCTGGTGACCGCCCCGACGGACCGACACACCCGCACAGCGGATCGCCACCTGCCCCGGTGATAACTCACCACTCGATGAATTCATCATGCGATGAATTATTGACCCACGCCGACGACCACGTCAAGGGGCGTCGTCATGCTCGCGCTGTCAGTCCTCCAGCAGGTCGAGCACCGCGTGCAGCAGCACGTTGATGCCGTCGGCGCAGGCCTCGGGCGTCGAGTACTCACGCGGGTTGTGGCTGATGCCGTCGTAGAGCCCGGGGACGAAGACCATTCCCGCGGGACAGAGCGCGGCGATCTCGCCGGCGTCGTGACCGGCGCCGGAGGTGATCTCCTCGCTGCTCAGACCCAGATCGACGGCGGCCTTGGCCACCCGGTCCTGCATCTGCGGAGGGAAGTGCACGGGTGGGGTCCGCGCGGTGACACTGACCGAGATGGTGGTGCCGGTGCGTTCCTCGACGGCGCGCAGGTACTCGTGCAGATCGTCCGTGGCGCGATCCATCTCGTCACCGTCGTGGTTTCGCAGGTCGACGGTCATCAGCACATGGGACGGCACGATGTTGATGAGGTTGGGTGTCGTCTCATGCCGTCCGACCGTGGCCAGCATGACGCCGTAGTCGCCGGAGGTCACCATCTCGTCGAGACGCACCCGGATGAGCGCGGCGGCCAGTTCTGCGTCACGGCGCAGCGAGTTGGGGGTGGCACCGGCGTGGGCGGCGCGGCCGGAGATCTCCAATTCCAGCCAGGTGATCGCCTGTACGCCGCGCACCACACCGATCTCGGTGTTGTGCTCGGCGAGGATCGGCCCCTGCTCGATATGGCATTCCAGGTAGGCGTGGGGTTGCGCCGGCATCGGGACCGGCTGGTCGCCGACGAGGCCGTGCCGGTCGAGCTCTTCGCCCACGCTCACGCCGTCGCGATCGGTGCGGGAACGGGCCTGCTGCAATGGGATACGACCGGCGGCGGTGGCACTGCCGAGCATGTCGGTGCCGAACCGGGCGCCCTCCTCCTCGGTGAAGATCGCCACCTCGAACGGGCGTCTGGTGCCCACCCCGTGATCGTTGAGGGTACGCACGACCTCCAGGCCGCCGAGGACGCCGAGGCATCCGTCGAATCGGCCGGCGGTGGCCACCGAGTCGATGTGGCTGCCGACGAGAACCGGGGCGAGCGAATCGTCGAGCCCGGCGCGGCGCGCGTACACGTTGCCGATGGCGTCCATTCGGATGGTCAGGCCCGCGTCCCGCATCCAACCGAGCACCAGCTCGCGGCCGGCGATGTCGTCGTCGGTGAGTGCTAGGCGGCGCACACCGTCGAGGTCGGTGTCCGAATCATGGTAGGCACCAACCGCTCCGAGCTCGCTCAGCGATTCCCAGAGCCGCTCCGAGTCGATGCGCAGCACCGCGGTGTCCGTCGCGCCAGTCATGCCGGGCTCGCTTCGGCGCCGACGATGCTGCGGTAGTTGGCCAGGTCGGTGGCGCCCTCGGTGGAGATCACCAGGACCGAATCGGAGTCGTTGATGCCCAGCACATCCCGGTGCGCCAGCAGACCGCCCAGACCGGCCGCACCGCTTTCACCGGACACGATGCCGTCCACGGCGAGCAACCGCATGGCGTCGGCAACCTGGTCGTCGGTGATGGTGACGAAGGTGTCGTAGCCGGCGGACACGTCGGGCCAGGCGATGAGAGACGGTGTGCCGCAATTGAGTCCGGCCATCATCGACAGCTGCGGGCCCGGAATGGTGGTGACTTCACCGTGTTCGATGCTGGCGGCCACGCAGTCGGCGTCGGTGGGCTCGACGCCCACGAGCCGGGTCCCCTCCGAACCGGCGAATGCCCGCGCCACCGCGGCGGCGAATGCCCCGACGCCGATCTGCGCGGCGACCACGGTCGGCGGGGTCAGACCCTCGGCCCGGTACTGGTCGAGCACCTCGCCCATCATCGTCGAATAGCCGTCGATGACCCAGCCCGGCGGCTCGGTGTAGCCCTCCCACGAGGTGTCGGAGATGACGAGGGTGGTGTCGGAGGCGAGGGCGGCACTGGCAGCGATGGCGTCGTCGTACCCGCCGTCGATCACCTCGACATCGGCGCCCTCGCTCCGGATCGCGGCGATGCGTTCGGCCACCATGTCACCGGGCACCAGGATGGTCGCGTCGAGGCCGAGCAACTTGGCCATCCGCGCGACGGCACGGCCGTGGTTGCCGTCGGTGGCGGCGCACAGCCGCAGGCCCGAGCCCTTGACGCGCTCGGCCAGAGCGTCGAGCGTCGGGATTTCCTCCGGCGTGGCACCGAGGTGCGCCAGTAGCACCCGGTAGGTGGCCCAGGACGCCCCGAGCACCTTGAACGACGGCATGCCCAGCCGCGCGGATTCGTCCTTGACCCGCACCGACGCGGCACCCAGCTCGCGGGCGGCCGCAGGCGCGTCGATCAGCGGTGTGGGCGCATAGCCGGGCAGGGTCCGGTGAAATCGCGCGGGCTCGGCGCTCAGCTCCCCCACGCGGGACGGCGCATGCAGCGCATTGGCAAGAACACGGGGTTCGGGCACGACGGACTCCTTCACATTTCGACGGGACCAGGCTATTAACTTGTATGACAACTGTCAAGATACCAATTGCGGGCGGTTCTGCTAGTCTTCGGTGCCAGGAGCGCGAACTCCCCACCGGGTCCAGTTCTTCGCGCGCAGGGAGGACCGGGATGCCAGCTGGAACGAGATCGTCTGCGAGTAAAGATATTTCGCGGATAAAGTCGCGGCGCCCGCTGCAGTCGGAGATCCGGGACACCATCCTTCGCGAATTCATTCTTTCCGGGAGGCTGCACCCGGGCGACAAGATGCCGTCCGAGAACGAACTCTGCGAGATCTTCGGTGCGTCGCGGGTCACCATCCGGACCGCGATGCAGGGGCTCAAAGATGCCGGCTACATCCGCATCGTGCGCGGATCGGGTTCCTGGGTGCTGCCGCGCCCCGAAGCCATCAGCTCCGGCCTGGACCGACTGGTCTCCTTCGACACGTTCGCGTCCAACTCGGGTCATCCGATCGATACCGGCGACGTCGAGATCGTCCATCTCGCCCGTGGTGACGACGAGAGCTGCGAGGTGTTCGACGGGGCGGACGGCTTTACCCGAGTGAGCCGCACGAAGCTGATCGACGGCCGCGTGATCGCGTGGATAGTCGACTACGTTCCCGACGACGTCCTCGGCACCGACGAGATCCGCCGCTCGTTCAAAGGATCGGTGCTCGACGTGCTGCTCGCCCACCACAGCGCCGCCTACTCCGACTGCACTCTCACCCCGGTGATCCCCGACCGCGCGATGGCCGACCGCTTCGGCGGCGCTCAAACCGCATTGCTGCAACTCAGCGAGCTGACACGCGCCGATTCGGGACGCATTGTCAACCGCAGCGAGGCGTGGCTGACCCCCGACGCGTTCACCTTCCAGCTGCGGCGACGGCGCGATAACTGACATGTCACCGCGCAACGAGGAGCGCGCTGAAGATCGCACGATAACCCTCCACGCCCGCCCGCAGTTCGGCCAGTGACATCGACTCGTCCGGGGTATGCGCCTGACCGGGATCGCCGGGGCCGAAGCCGACGGTGGGGATGGATCGCCGTCCCGCGCTCTCGGAACCGTGGGTGCAGAACTTCCAGGTACCGATTGTCGCGTCGAAATCGTTGCGCCGCAACGCCGCCATGACGTCGGTGACGGGCCACTCCTGCGGTTCCTCATACCAGGCGGGCGCGTATATGGGAACGTCGACGTTGCGGCCGCGCCAGGTCTGCCAGCGCGCCCGCGCCAGCCGAGTAACCGATCCCGCCCCGTACTCGTGCGCCACGGATTCGACGACGGCACCGATGTCGTCGAGGATCGTTGTATCGGATTCGCCGACGACGGTGCGGCGATCGAACACCGCGACGCATCGGGACGGCACCGTCGATTGACTCGGATACGGTTCGGATCGGATGCTGACCAGCGTGAGCAGGCCCGTACCGACATGCGGATCGGTCCGCAGAGGCAGATCCCGCAGCGCGATGATCACCTCCGCCATCACCTCGACGGCGTTGATACCCGACTCCGGGAACGCCGAATGCGATGACGCACCGATGATCTCGACTTCCACCTCCGCACGGCCGCGTTGCCCGATGCGCAGCGTGTTCGCCGACGGCTCCCCGATCACCACGACGTCAGGGTTCACGTCGTCGAGGATGCGGCCCAGCGACGGCCCTTCGGCCAGTTCCTCGTCGACCGATCCCGAGATGACGAGCCTGCCACCCAGACCGGGCTGTCCGACCATCCGGTGTGCGGCGGTGATCGCCGCAGCCAGTGGGCCTTTGGTGTCGACGATGCCGCGGCCGACGATCCGGTCGCCGACCAGTTCGCCTGCCGGGTCGTGGGTCCAGCGTGAGCGGTCGCCGACCTCGACCGTATCGATGTGCGCGTCGAACAGGACCGTCGGTCCCGGTCCGAAATCGATGTGGCCCAGCGTGTTTCCCCAGTCATCGACGGAGACGGCGAAACCGTGGGACTCGAGGACGGCCGCCAGGATCTTGGCTGCCGGGCCGGCGTCCGGCGACACGCTCGCCGCACCGACCAGTTCGAGGGCTGTCGTCACCACGTCGGTAGTGGTTGCCGGACGCGGACCGCTGGTCATCGCCGCTCCGCTGCGGGGCCCGCGAACGTCTGCGCACCCGAGACGAGACCCGGTCGGGCGCCGGTATGGCTACCATTGTCCCACACGGTTATTCCGTTCACGGTGACGAGTTCGACGCCGGGCGGCACCTGATGGGGCTCGTCGTAGGTGGCGGTGTCGACATAGCGCGCCGGATCGATGAGCACCAGATCGGCCCGTTTGCCCACGGCGATCTCGCCGCGGTCGTCGAGACCGAGTACCCCGGCGGGGCCGGTGCTGAGCCGACGGATCGCCTCGGACACGGTGATCAGCTTCTCGCGCAGGGCATATCGTCCGAGCACGCGGGGTGCCGTGCCGTACAGCCGGGGATGCGGGTGTGGATTGAACACACCGTCCGATCCGACGAGCGCACCCGACGACGAGAAGATCTCGCGGACAACCTTTTCGGTCGAGTAGTGGTCGATCATGCAGGCGTCGAGCTCGGTGTGGTCGAGCAGGTCGAGGATCGCGAACGCCGGGTCGGTCCCGGTTGCCTCGGCAACCTCGGCGACCGTCTTGGACACCGCGTCCGAGCGGTCACCACCGGCCTGGGTAATGACGATATTTTCCGGACCGCATGCCCCGAACAGGTTCTCCCAGTTGGGAAGTCCGGCCTCCATGTCGCGTGCCATGCGTTCGCGCTCGGCGTGGTCGCGGACGCGCTCGAGGGTGGCCTGGGGACCGCCGTCGAAGGCATAGCCGGGCAGCAGCGCCGACAGCAGGGTGCTGCCCGCCCCGTACGGATACTGATCACAGGTGAGGCGGATCCGGTCCTGAGCGGACGACAGCGTGTGCAGCAGATCGGACAGCAGGGGCGGTACGCCGACGAGGTTGACGTGGGAGGCATGCAGGGGGGCCCCCGTCCGCTCGCAGACATGCACGAACTCCGAGATCGAGTCGATGACGCCGGCGGCCTCGTTGCGCACGTGCGGAACGAGCGGCACACCGTACTGGGCCGCGGTGTCCGCGATCTGGAGAATCTCGTTCGTGTCGGCGTAGAGTCCCGGCGCGTAGATCATGCCGAACGACACCGCCCGCGCGCCGGCGCTCAGGGATTCGGCCACAAGATCTTTCATGGCCGACATCTCGCGCCGATCCGGCGGGCGGTTGGCGTTGCCCATCACGGACTCACGGACAGCGCTGTGCGGGACGCAGCTGATCATGTTGGCCGAGGGCCGCGTGACCTGCAAGGCGTCGAGGTAGGACTGCATCGAGCGCCAGTCCCAGCCGGCGCCCGTGCTCGGCTCCAAACCCCGCAGGTAGCGCCTCCTCGTGTCGACCGTCGCGTCGGTGAGCGGCGCGGGCCCGAGGCCGTCGGGGCAGATCAGTTCGGTGGTGAATCCCTGACCGATCTTGGCTCCGAGCAGTGGGTCGTCGAACGGCCGCAGCGCCGAGTGCGCGTGAAGATCGATGAAGCCCGGACACAGCAACCGGCCTGCGGCATCGACGGTCCGGGCGGCCGATCCAACGCTGAGGTCCGGGCCGACCGCGGTGATCAATCCGTCGTTCACCAGGACATCGGAGCGCCGCACCCCGTCGACGGTTACGACATCGGCGTTGAGGATTGCCAGAGAAGCATCCATGAACTCACCTGCCTACTTGTAGGACAACTGCCCTCTGTCTACCACATACCCGCCGGTAGATGGAGGTTTAGAGGTGCGAATTGTTTCGCACATGTGTCGTTATGGGAAGTTTGGAAGACAGCTATTGACAGTTGTCCTACAAGTTGCGAAGGTCGGATGAGTCGCGTGGTTCACACGACCGCCCCTGAAGGTGCCGGGGCCGATCCACAAATCCGCAACCGAATAGCCTTCAGCCCAGCCGAGGAGGACGACATGCCCGCAGATCTCACGCAACCGCAGAACGTACCCAAGACGCCCGAGTCCATGACAGCCACCACAGACATCGCCATCTCCGGCGACGCGCAACTGACCAACGACGACCTACTGCCGGTGCCACTGCGCAAACGCACCTGGGGCGCCTGGAACTTCGCCGCCCTGTGGATGGGCATGGTGCACAGCGCGTTCGGCTTCGCCGTCATCGGCGGCATGATGGACACCGGCATGACGGTCCTGCAGGCGCTACTCGTCGTGCTCCTGGCCAACCTGGTCCAAATGACGCTGATGGGATTCACCGGCCGAGTGGGCGCACGCTACGGAGTCCCGTTCGCCGTGTGGGCACGCTCCACCTTCGGTGTGCTCGGCGCCAACATTCCGGCCGCCCTGCGCGGGATCGTCGCCATCGGCTGGTTCGGAGTGCAGTCCTACCTCGGCTCCACCGCGATCAACGTCCTGCTGGAGACCAGTTTCTCCGGCTGGCGCGACTGGAACACCGAAGTCGGCGGTGTCGCGGCGAATCTATGGGTGTCGATGATCATCTACTGGGCGCTGAACCTGCTGCTCATCCGGCACGGCATGGAAACCATCCGCCGATTCGAGGGCTGGGCCGGTCCCTTGATCTTCGTCGTGATGGTGCCCCTGGTGATCTGGGCGCTGATGCAGATGGACGGACTCGGGCCGATCTTCGATCAGGAATCGCACTACTCGTCCACCGGCAGCTTCATCAGCAGCGGACTGCTGCCCGGTATCGCCCTGTTCATCTCCGCCAGCTGGGCGACGATGGTATTGAACATGCCCGACATCACCCGCTACGCCAAGTCCAACAAGGCGCAGATGACCGGCCTGTTCTACGGCCTGCCCATCGCGACCGTCGTGTTCTACGGCATGGCCGCCATCGTCGTGTCCGGAACCCAGGCCGCGACCGGCGAGATCATCTGGAACCCGGCCGATGTCCTTGTGGCCATTGACAACCCGATCGTATCCGTCATCGGCGCCATCTCGATCGCCGTCGCCACCATGTCGGTGAACCTGGCCGCCAACATCATTTCACCGGCATTCGATTTCACCAACCTGTTCCCCAGATGGCTCACGTTCAAACGCGCGGCGCTGATCAGCATCATCCTGGGCTTCGTCTACATGCCGTGGAGGCTGATGGAATCACCGGACACCCTGTTCTCGGTGCTGAACAACGTGGGCGCGGTGATCGCCCCCGCCACCGGAATCCTCATCGCCGACTTCTATCTCGTGCGTAGAGGCAGGCTCGACGTCGAGGCACTGTACCGCCGGGGAACCCAGTACGAGGGCTACCGCGGATACAACTGGTGGAGCCTGTCGGTGCTGATCGTCATGTCGTTGTTCTGCATTCTCGGACAATGGATCTCCGCAATCCACTGGGCATACGAGTATGCTGCGGTACTGGGTGTGGTGCTCGGCTTCTTCGGCTACCTCGCCGTCGTCCCACTGGCCCGAAAGAGTTCCGTCGGCGCGGCATTCGAGCCCAGCGGCACCGTCGGCGTCGAGTTGGACGAAGTCGAGCGGGGTACCGTCGACAAGGAGAGTCTGTCATGAGCACCAGAACGATTCTCAGAGGTGGTGTGGTGGTCACCGCCGACGGACAGTCCCGCGCCGATGTGGTGATCGAGGACGACACCATCGTCGCGCTCGGCACCGACATCGACGCCGACGGTCAGGTCGTGGACGTCACCGGCTGCCAGATCCTGCCCGGACTCGTCGACAGCCACACCCACCTCGAGATGCCGACGATGGGTACCGTCACCGCCGACGACTTCGCCTCCGGGACCATCGCGGCCGCGGTCGGCGGCACCACGACGGTCATCGACTTCGCGATGCAGACCGACGGGTCGTTGCTGACCGGTCTGGAGACGTGGAAGGCGAACGCCCGCGACAAGGCGCACATCGACTACGGCTTCCACATGGCCGTCACCGACGCCTCCGCGTCGGCCATCAAGGAGATGGCGGACATGGTCGACGAGGGTGTCACCTCGTTCAAGGTGTTCATGGCGTTCAAGGGGTCGTTCATGGCCGACGACCAGCAGCTTCTGCGAGTGCTGAGGCGTACGGGCGAAACCGGTGGCCTGGTGCAGGTGCACGCCGAGAACGGCGACGCGATCGACCTCAACGTCAGCGACGCGCTGTCCCGCGGCCAAACGGCTCCGGGTATGCACGCCACCACCCGGCCCGAATCCACCGAGCAGGAGGCCACCGGGCGGGCGATTCATCTGGCGACGTGGGCGAAGCGGCCAGTGTTCGTGGTGCATGTGTCCGCGGCATCGGCGGTGCGGGAGATCCAGGAAGCCCGCATGAACGGGCTGCCCGTCTTCGGTGAGACCTGTGTTCACTACCTGACGCTGACCGAGGAGGAGTTGCACCGCCCCGGTTTCGACGGCGCCAAGTATGTATGCTCGCCGCCGCTGCGGCACGAGCATGACCAGGATGTGCTGTGGTCCGCGTTGCGCCAGCACGATCTGCAGATCGTCACCACCGACCACTGCCCGTTCAACTTCTGTGGTCAGAAAGAGCTTGGGCGGGAAGACTTCTCGAAAATACCCAATGGCCTGCCGACGATCGAGCACCGGCTGCCGCTGCTGCATGAACACGGCGTGCGCACCGGCCGGATGACGATGGCGGAGCTGGTGAACCTCACGTCGACGGCGCCGGCCAAGATGTTCGGTCTCGACCGCAAGGGCCGGGTGGCACCCGGATACGACGCCGACCTCGTCGTGTTCGATCCGTCGTCGACGCTGGAGATATCCGCGGCGAATCACCATATGGCCGTGGACTACACACCGTTCGAGAGCTGGACCTGTCACGGCGCGCCGGCGATGGTGTACAGCCGCGGTGACCTCGTCTACGGCGGCGGGGACGTGCGCAGCGCCCCCGGTCGCGGCCGGTTCGTGCGCCGCAGCACCGGCCCCTTCCCCGCCGGAGACATCACTCGGCTATGACCGAACCCGTTGTCCTACTGATCAATCCGAACTCCTCGGATGAGGTCACCCGGATCATCGACGACGTCGCGGGTAGGCATCGCGGAAACGGAACGCGCTATGTGACCGTGAAGGTGGCGTCCAATCCCCCGGCCATCGAGACCGTCGACGATGAAATCCTTGCGGTGCAAGGACTTCTGGCCTCCGTTCTCGAATGGCGCGACCGATTCGACGTCGCCGCGGCCGTGGTGGCCTGCTTCGGCGATCCGGGGGTATCCGAGCTGCGGCACGCCACCGGCTGGCAGGTTCACGGCATCGCCTACGAGGCCATGCGGAGCGCGGTGGAACGGGGGCAACGATTCTCAATCGTGTGCGCCCTGCCGTCGGCGGTGCCGATCATGGAACAGCTTGCCGCACACTATGGCTGGGCCGACATGCTGGTGAGCGTACGGCCCCTGGGCATCTCGGTCCTCGATATCGCGGCAGCACTGGAGGACACCGCCTCACGCCTGGAACAAGTCATCGACGACTGCGTGTCCGACGGCGCCGACGCCGTCTGCCTCGGCTGCGCATCCATGACTCCCCTGGCCGAGGCGCTGCGCTCATCGGCCAGGGTGCGGATCATTGACGGTGTCGAAGCGGCCATCACCGCCGTCGATCATCAGGCACCCTCCGACAACAGTCCGGCCTGTGGATAAATCACTCGCCGATCACGATATCGGTTGTTACGGTCGTAGCCTTGCCACACCGAACCAACTTTGATCGGAGAACCTTCACAAGCCTATGACCGACATCGATATCAGCGGAGAGCAGTTCCCCGTTCGCCGGTCCATCGAGTTGATCGCCCGGCTTCTCGGCGGTGCGGTCAGCGCCGCCGACGAGGAGTCGACGGACAGCTTCCTCCTCACCCATTTGGGTGCTCGCCGTAGCTCTTTGGTCGGTCAGCGGATCGAACTGTCTTCGGCGACGTTCGTTGCCGGTGGTCTGGTGATGGCCGATCTGATGGCCGAGCACGAGGTGATCGTCGGACCCGGCAGCTACGATTCGGCGCCGTCGTGGACCAGTCACCGACTCGGATCCGACGACATCTCCGTGCCCAGTTGCCTGACCGCATTCTTTCCCGACGGCCTGCTGGTGGGCAATGATCCTGTCGCCGTGCAGATCTCGGCGGAGGACAGGGGCTACCTGGGATCCGACGACGGTCTCACCATTCTCGCCGGCCCCGGCTCCCGCGAATTGGCAACGGAGACAGCCGCACTGATCCGTGATCGGATCCGTCTGCGGAACCCCTTGCGCGGCAAGATGCTTTCGGCGATCAGTTCGTCGGGATCGGTGGTGTTCGACATCGTCGACCCGCAGCCGGCCGGCCGTGGCGACGTGATCGTCGATTCGCGTGTGTGGCACGAGATCGACCTGTCGATCCGCTCGGTCACCGACCGCCGCGACATCCTGCTGGCCGCCGGGTTCAGCACCAGCCGCGGCCTGATGCTCGCCGGACCGCCCGGCGTCGGCAAAACTGCGGTGGCGCGCGTCATCGCCCACGAACTCGTCGCTCAGGGATTCACCGTGATGCTCGTCGATCCCGACGTCGGGTCCCGATGCCTCTCCTCGCTTTACGCGCATGCGGCCGAACTGTCCCCGTCGGTGGTGGTGCTCGACGACGTCGATCTCTACACGGGCCGGCGCGGCGGCCACACCGACGACGGCCTGGGTGCGTTCCTCAGCGCACTCGACGGCGCCCGCCGCCACAATGACGTCCTGAGCGTGGCGACCACCAACGACCCCAAGGCCATGGACGCCGCCGCGATCCGCGCCTCCCGCTTCGACAGCATCATCGAAATGGGCCTGCCGTCCGACCAGGCCGCCGAACGCATCCTCACGCGCTCACTGTCGGCCCTCGACCACAGTGTCGACGTCCACCAGGTGGTCCGGGCGTTCCCGCCCGAACGCAGCGGCGCCGACATCTGCGAAGCCGTCCGCCGTGCCATCCTCACCGTCGACGACGGTGTCCGGATCGGCACCGCCGACCTCATCGGCGTCATCTCCGCCGGCAGCTACCGCGCCGAACTCCCCACCGGCGCCTACCTGTGATGTCGTCAATGCTCAGGCTGCCGGCAAGCACATAGCCTTTAGTCACTGTCATCTATACATCTAGTTCGTTATTCTGTCTCTAAGAAAGGAGATTGATGACAGTGGCGCGAGTGATCACCCGACCCAACGCCGACGTCGTCGAGCAGTTCGAGTTGGACGGCGACGTCATAGTGACCGTCGACCGGCTTGCTGCGGTGATGCACGACGTCGGCATGGAAGGCGATCCACGTAAACTCGCGTACGACCTGCAGCGTGGCGGATGGCTCGGAACCCTACGCTCACGAAACGCCTGGGAGTTCCTTCCCGCAGCCCGGGCGGGTGCGTACTCGTCGGGTGACCGATTCCTGGAGTTCCGCGCCCAGCAGGCCCTACGCCCCGATTGGCCGGGCACTTTGGCGATGGAGTCCTCAGCCGCACTGCTCGGTCTCGCGCAACGGATCCCCGAGCGGGAAGTCGTCGCGCTCGGCGACGATGTGGTCTTCCCGAAGGCGATGAGTGGCCAGTGGCGTTGTGTTCGCATCGTCATGCCGCCCGAGTGCCTCACGCAGATCGATGGGTTGCCATCCTGGGATCGGGAGTGCCTCATTGTCGGCATCGGAATCCGGCCATCCGGTTACAAGGACATCGCCGGTTTGGGGCAATGGTTGTCGGTGGCCCCCTACCAGGTTGACCTCCCCAAAATCGTCGAACTTCTGGCGCCGGCGAGTTCCGCGGCCAGGCAGCGCACCTCCTACCTGCTGAATGCATCCGGAAACCGTGCAGGTGCCCAACAGATCATCGACATCTATCCGCCGACGGACACCGCGTGGCTCGGGCCACGCCGGCAAGGCGGCCACTACGACCCCGTGACCAAGGTCAGCGACACCCTCCTTCACCCCTATCTGAGTGTCGGCGGAGGGGCATGAACCGCATCACCGAAGGCCACCTGGTCCGCCACTACCAGGGCGCCAAAGGCGGACGCGATGCCGCACTGTTGGACATCGCCCAAGACCACGCGCTGTGCCTGCTCCACCAAGCCGGACTCTTCGATGACGGTCTCGTGTTCAAGGGCGGCACGGCACTGCGCAAGTTCCGGGCTGGCAACGCCGGACGGTTCTCCACCGACCTCGACTTCGCCGCACCCGGCGATGATCTCCCACTTGCCGCGCTGGATGCCCTCGATGAAGTGAACCTGAACGACTTCACCTTCGCGATCGAGAATCTGGGCGACGACGGTCGACGCGGCGACCTGCGGATCGACACACCGTTCGGCAGTCCACGCCTCGGTGCGAAGATCGAACTCGCACGACATCCGCTCAGCCTGACCCCGGAAATCCTGGAACCTGTCCACCTCCCCATTCATGACAGATACGACTTCACCGTGCCGGCTACGCCCGTGATCCGTGTCGAAGAGTCCGTCGCCGAGAAGCTCGCCCGCTACCGCAGGGTCTCCCTCGCTCGTGATCTGTACGACCTCCAGTGGTACGCCACCGCCGGTGCCATGAACCAGCCGCTCGTCCGACGACTCTGGGTGCTCAAGGTCTACCGTGACATCGTCGTCGACGGCCGCGGCACCAAACCGATCGATCCCGACGACGTCCTCGCCGACCGCACATCGGCCGACTTCCACCCCGAGGACATCGGATACCTCACCAAACCCGTCCGCATCGACGAGTGGATCGCCACCGTCCGGACCCGTTACGCCTACCTGGCCGACCTTGATGCCGTCGAACGCCGCTGGGTGCAGTGCAACGAACGCGACCGCTATGAAATCGACACCGCCCTCGCCCAGATCGGGTAGAGACAGCACCAACGCCGTGCTGAACGGTAGCCACCAGAACTCACCGACTCCCGCATCATCTGGCCCCGACCACACTTCGCGAGACCTACAGTGATCGGGTGAGTATCCTCCGCGGCGAGCTTCTCCCGGTTCAGGGTGACATGGTTCAATTGCTTGTCGCCGAACCCATCGACGTCGAAGCCTCACGGCCGGGCGATGACGCGGCCATCGGGATAGACGGTAGACCCGCCGGCCACGAATGCGGGCATCCTTTGATGCTGGCGATCGCGCTGCCACCAACCGATGCTCGTGTCGGCAGCGTCACGCTGTGCGAGACGATGAACGATGCTGCGCAGGTACATCTTTGGATCGATACCGAGCATCGCGGTCGTGGATTCGCTCAGGCAGCACTCGCGCTCACCGTCGAACTCGCACGACGTAGCGAAGTGCGCCGCCTGACGGCTCAGGCCGACGCTGAAAACGAGACGGCTCGGTCCATCCTCCACGACACCGGTTTCGTGCTCTCGGAGCCCGACGACGGCGGCGCGGCGACGCAGTATGTGCGTGAGGTCGCACCGATCACCCTGTTGCCCAAGGACACCCAACGTCTTCGCCTGCGTCTCTTCGAGCACGAAGACACCGCCGATTGCCTGCGGCTTACCAATCATCCCGACGTCATCCGGTACTCGTTCGGTGAACCCTGGTCGGAGACCGACGCCGCCCGCAACGTGAGCGAGCAGATGGTGAAGACCGGGATCGGTGACGGATGCACCGGCCTGACGGTCGTCATCGAACACGCCGGCACCAACATCGGCCAGATACAGCTCTGGTCAGGGAGCAGACAGCCACGTGTCGCCGAGATCAGCTGGACCATCGATCCCGCATACGGACGGCGCGGCTTTGCGACCGAAGCCGTCAACGCGGTCCTCGACCTCGCGTTCGGCCACTACGGAATCCACCGGGTGACAGCCCAGATGGACGCCCGCAACGAGGCCTCCGAGCACCTCGCCCGGCGAGTCGGGATGACACGTGAGGCTTTGCTGCGCGACGAGTGGTGGTTCAACGACGAATGGACATCCACCCTCGTCTACGCGATCCTCTCCACCGACACCAGACTCAGGGCCGCGGCCCGGCGATGATCACCCCTCTACCTGCTCACGGGTTTCGTTCGTACTCAATGGATTCCGTGAGTGGCAAGAAACTCGGTGATAGGACAGGCTTGCGCGCATGCTGAGTTGACCAGGAGCGCGATATGGATCGCCGATCATGGTCGCGGTATTCGCACCTGGCGTACTCTACGGTGGTCAGTATGTCCACACCGCCGCGCTGGTTCGTCAGACGACTCGAGTTGACGAACTTCAGGTGCTTCGATGAACTGTCGATTGATTTCGACTCCGAATTGACCGTTCTCATCGGCGAGAACGGCGCGGGCAAGACCGCAGTCCTCGACGGGCTCGCTGTCATGCTGTCAACAGCCCTCTCCGCGCTTGGCGACAGTCGGCGCGGATTCGACATATCAGATATCCGCTTGCGCCCTCAGGGCACGAGTGGGCAGTCGGTTCCGTCAATGGAAGCGATCATGCCGATCGGTGGGCAAATCCATGCGGTTCTCGCCGGCGAGGACTACCACTGGTGGCGGCAGAAAACGAGCCTCAAAGGACGCACCGGGTGGGGTGACAAGCACCTCATCGACGCCCATGTAGGCAATATATGGGACGCCGCGAACGCGGAGCCACCAACGACTGTGCTACCCGTTGTCGCATCGTATGGAGTCGACCGCCTCGTTGGCGTCCGTCGTGCCCAAGGCACTCTCGGACGATCTCGGCGGGATGCATATTCGGCTGCCCTCGACAGTAAATCGGATCTCACGCGCCTATCGTCGTACATACAGGGTTTGACCCTGGACGACTTCGCCGCGACCGAGCGAGGTGCCACCGATACACCCGAGGCTCGGCAGCTGGCGGCGATTCGTGCAGCCTGTGATCGGGTATTTGGCCACCTAGGATGGCGGGGTCCATACTGGCGCCAGAACGTCGAAGAGCTCACGATGATTCACGATGATCACGGTGAGCTTCCGCTGAGATTCCTCTCCAGCGGGTTGAAGATTGCGACAGGACTGACCATCGATGTCGCAAGTCGTATGGCACGCGCCAACCCCGCCCTCGGTGGCGACGACCTGCTCAAGAGCGTTCCGGGGATCGTGTTGATCGACGAGATCGATCTACATCTGCACCCGACATGGCAACAGCAAATTGTGCCCTCAATGCGCAGGGCCTTTCCGCATGTTCAGTTCATCACGACAACGCACAGCCCCCAGGTTCTGTCGACCGTCCCGGCCAAGCACATTCGAGTACTCGGCGCTGAGGGAGTGACCGGCGTGAACTATTCGGAAGGCCTGCAAAGCGACGTTGTCCTCCAGAAGGTCATGGGAACACCACCGATGCCCGACAACATCGAGATCTCCCAAACTCTGTACCGCTACGCCGACCTCGTCGCCCAGGGCGGCGGACTCTCCGACGATGCCCGGCGTATGCGGCAGATCCTCGATGAGAGGCTTGGTGGCGCGTCAATGGTGTCGCTACTCGCCGATGCCGACGCGACGATGGCCTTCTATGATCTGGACGACGAATGAGGCGGATCGCGACCGGCGGCGAACCCACCGCACTCACTGACGCGAACCGGAACAGTATCCGGCACGACAGTTGGGGTGCGGCGATCACCGGCCCCATTCGCGACGCCCTCCACACAGACCAGTCCGGGATCTGCGTGTACTGCGAGCGCACGATCCCTTTGGCGAAGCACCAGTACGTTCCGGTCGCGAAGATCGAGCATTTCCATCCACGCGCCGATGCCGCATGGGCAGGTAAGAGCACACGTCAATGGACACGATCCGCATGCTGCACCGAGTCAGCAGCCGGAAGTCATTCTGCATCCAAGACCGCATGGACCAACTTGCTCCTCGCCTGTCCCGGTACTGTTCCACATCGTCCCGACGGGAAGACCGAAACAACCTGTGACACAAGCAAGGCCGAATCCGATATCTGTGCGGTGTTCCACAATCCGAAACTCACTCACCTCGTCCAGCTGGTCGACGTGGAGCGCGACGGTCGTATCCGTCCCGTCCCGGGAATGCCGGCCGGATCGGAGAAGGTCATCAACGATATTCTGCGGCTGAACGCATCCTTCCTGTGCGACGAGCGCCGCAAAACGATGGCAAGGTTGTATCGGGAATACAAGAAGGCCAAGGATCGGCATCACGGACTAACACCGAAACAGAAGCGGAACTACGCATCCCAAATCCGCCGACAAGCAGACCAGCTCGGCACCGAGTATCCGTCATCGATGCTGGCCGTCGCCAAGGAGATCGAGTCGCGGGCATAGCGATTGCCTACGTGTACAAACTGCACGTTACGCAATCCGCACCTCCCGCTTCGACCGCACCATCGAAATGGGCTTGTAGCCCGACCAGGTCGCCGAACTCATCCTCACGCGCTCACTGTCGGCCCCCGAGCACATCGCCGGCAGCTACCTACCGCGCTGAACTCCCCACCGGGGCGACACGACATCGGGGCTACTGTGTTCGGATCACTCTCCATACGGTGACGAGGCGGGAGTGTCTTCGACACCGATGTAGACTCCACCGAACTTTGCTTCCCCAATGGCACATTCGATACCGTCGATCCAGACCCTCCCCTCACGAGTCGTTTGCTCACAAGTGCTCCGGTCATCCAGATGCACAGCCTTGAAGCCGGTTCCGAGCCAGCTCTCGTTGTACCCGGCCACGGGTCGGCCATTCTCACAAATCGACTTGTCGTAGCAGTCTTCGCACACCGAAAGGTATTGCCAGACACGACCGATCGCTAGGCGTCCACAGACCGGGCATGGATGACACGGGTAGGGTGGCCGATCATTCTCGCCGAGATTCAAGAGCGAATCGTCTGCGGCGAGCGCTCGTAGCGCCGAATCCGCGGTCGGCTCCGCCGCACGCCTCCGCAGGAGGACGTAGACGTAGTTGCCCAGCGCAATGTCAGTGACACCGTACCGGTCTTGCGCGGGAAGTTCGTCGATGCCAGCAGCATCGGCTTCGAGGGCGGCGATCGCGGCACGGTGATAGTCGCTGACATCCGCCAATGCCAACGGCCGATTCTTGTACTGCTGTCTGCGCCAGAAACCTTCGATCGCGGCTACCCGGTCATCCCGGTTGCCGGGATCAACCGAATAGTCAAGAGAACCGCCGTAGGCGAAAATGGACAAACGCCTATCACTCACGAAAGCCAAACCACCGGAGTGACTATCCGCATTGAACCCGGCATGCACGATCTCCTCGACCGTCGCCGGGTCGTCCGCTTTGCACACGAGACGTTCAGTTATGCCTTCTCGGGTAACCTCAGGATTCTGATTGTTCATAGTGGGAACTACAGCACGCCGGTACGACATTGCCGTCCATCTGCTCTATCCCTGCGGCAACGAAGACTCACCCGCTGATCTTGATCATCCGCCCAAGGCTTGCCTGCCACATCGAGTTGCCCGGCCCGATGGTGCCGGTCAGCTCCAGCGGCTCATCGAAGGGGGCGTCGCCCACCTTCAGCGTCGCCACCCGCCGTCCGGTCTCGAAGTCGGTGGCGAGGTAGTAGACCGGACCGAGCTGCTGGATACCGGGCCGCACCGGCCCATACCCGAAAGCGTGGATCAGTCCGTCGGCCCGGGACAGCCGTGGGAGCGTGGCGATCCGGTCGTCGTTCTCCCAGACCCGACGGCAGCCCTCCGCGGTCACATCGATGCGCGTCGACCCGCCGGTGAACGCCGCATTCGCTGGCGAGCTCGGGCCGTCGACGGCCATCGGCGGGTACTGGTAGCCGTAGGTACTGGGTACGACCAGCGAGTTCCCCCACGCGAGGATTGAGTTCTCCGTACCCTGCCCGGAGGTTCCGAATGCCTTCATCGAGCACACGGTGATGCCGGTGTCGCTCTCATAGACGAGGAGGTTCGGCCGGATGGCATTGTCGGCGATGGCCACCCAGCCGTCGCCGCCGGGACCGAAATAGGTGGGCGTCGTTCCCGAACCCCAGGTGAGCTGACCGGGTTTGCGGGCGGGCCCACGGTCATAGGCACGCCGCCACACCGGGTACGGGACGCCGTTCTTGCCGGCCCGCATCTCATAGAGCGCATGGGTCGACAGCACCGAAGCGCCCGACGGCCGCACCGACAGCCCGTTGCCGAGCTTCTCGCCCCGCGGCAGCCGCATCGACGCCACCCGCCGCTTCGCATCGACCGTTCCGATCACGCCGTTGGTGGTGGCGAACCAGACCCGACCCTGCCAGTCCGGTGCGAGACCGGTCACCGCGTCGCCGGCCGGAATATGCCTGCCGAGATCGACCCGATCATCGATGAACAGCTGCCATCCCCGAGGTGTTCGTCGATGGGCCACGCGCAGAATCGAATTGGATCCATCGGCGACGACGACCCGGTCCCGGTCGTCGAGGTAGCCGTACACACCGCCCAGCAGGCCACCCTTCGTCAGCTGCTTGCTTGCCAGCGGAGCAGCCGTCACCGGATCGAACAGCACGACGGTCGCGACCGCGAACTGAGGTGGCCGGAGACCGATGAACTTGGTGCACAACGAGACAACCAGGCCGTCGGACCCGACGAAGGTCGCCGCACAAGCCCCGCCAGGAATCGACGACGCCGCGACCCGCGCGGTCCGCCCGGGCCCACGCAGCGGAGTCGAGTCGGTCGACGCCAGGTCGCCGTGTATCAGCGAGGTCCCGACCGGCCCGACGCCGATCGGCGGTCCGGGGGCGGCACTCCGGCCGCCGGGAGCCGCTGCGCTCAGACCGGCGGAAAACACACTGAGCACAATGATGAGAAGCGCCACGACTACCGTCGGCAGGCGCTGGGTGCGAACCGCTGGACACATCCGACCAGACAAACACATCGGGTATCGCCGTCACCAAGAATCGCGCTGCCAGTACCACGGCCCTCTGTGCCAGGGCGAGTTGAAGCCACTAGAGCCACAGAGACCACACCCGATACCCTCAGATCCGGTGGCCTATACGGCGGCGGTAACAACGACGGCGGGAGATCTGTGAGCAAGCTGGGCAACTTCGTGTGGGGTATCGCCGACCAGCTCCGCGGGGTGTACAAGCCGCACCAGTACGGCGGGGTGATCTTGCCGTTCACGATCTTGCGGCGCCTGGACTGCATCCTTGAACCCGCCCGCGACGAGGTCCGCCAACTGGCCCAGAAGTATTCCGGTGGGGCGTTGGACGTGCAGGTCAGACGCAAGACCGGGCTGGCGTTCTACAACACCAGCCCGTTCGACTTCTCCCTCCTGCTCGACGATCCGGAGGGGTTGCGGGCCAACCTGATCGACTACATCACCGGGTTCTCGGCGAACATCGACGTGTTCGAGCGGTTCAAGTTCGAGAACGAGCTGGCCACCCTGGATGAGAAGAAGCGACTGTACCTGGTGGCCTCGCAGTTCGCCGAGGTCGACCTGCATCCGGATGCGGTACCGAACGCCGAGATGGGTGATCTGTTCGAGTATCTGATCTACAAGTTCGCCGAGGCCTCCAACGAGGAGGCCGGCGAGCACTACACCCCACGCGATGCGATCCGGTTGATGGTGGATCTGCTGTTTGCCGAGGACAACGACGCCCTGCTAGAACCGGGCACCATCCGCACCATCTACGACCCGACCGCCGGTACCGGCGGCATGTTGTCGGTCGCCGAAGAACGCCTGCTCGAACGTAACCCCGATGCCCGGTTGCGGTTGTACGGGCAGGAACTCAACGACCAGTCGTACGCCATCTGCAAATCCGACATGATCGCCAAGGGTCAGGATGTCGGCAACATCCGTCTCGGCGACACCCTCGCCGACGATCTGTTCTTCGACCGCACCTTCGACTTCTGTATGTCGAACCCGCCGTACGGTGTTGATTGGAAGGTGTCACAGGAATCGGTGAAAACCGAAGCACTTCGCCAGAACTCACGCTTCTCGCACGGCCTGCCAGCGATCGGCGACGGTCAGATGTTGTTTCTGAGCCACCTGGCGTCCAAGATGCGGCCCACACATGAGGGTGGTGGCCGCGCCGGGATCGTCCTCAACGGTTCACCGCTGTTCAATGGTGCCGCCGAATCCGGTCCGTCGCAGATCCGGCGGTGGCTGCTCGAATCGGATCTGGTGGAGGCGATCGTCGCGTTGCCGACCAATATGTTCTTCAACACCGGTATCGCCACCTACATCTGGCTGCTCGACAACACCAAACGCCCTGAGCGGCAGGGCAAGATCCAGTTGATCGACGCCACGTCGTTCTGGACGAGGATGCGCAAGAGCCTGGGCTCAAAGAACCGCGAACTCGACGAGACCGCCCGCGACCGTATCCTCGCCCTCTACGACGCCTTCGACGACGCCGACCCCGAGTTCTCGAAGGTGTTCACCGCCAATGATTTCGGCTACTGGACCATCACCGTCGAACGCCCACTGCTCACCGACACCGGCAAAGTGTCGACAGACCGCAAGGGCAACCCCAAACCCGACGCCAAGAAGCGCGACACCGAGAACATCCCCTTCACCTACGCCGGCAACACCGACGGCGACCTCGGCCGGGACGCCACCATCAAGAAGTACTTCGACTCCGAGGTCCTGCCCCACGTTCCCGACGCCTGGGTCGACGACAAGAAGACCAAAATCGGCTACGAAATCCCCTTCACCCGTCACTTCTACAAATACACCCCACCCAGACCCCTCACCGAAATCGACGCCGACCTGGACAAGCAGGTAGCCAAGATCATGGGCCTGCTGCGGGAGGTCGAGGGAAGCTGATGCACACCCTCGTAGATTCAGGTGTCGACTGGCTCGGCCCGGTCCCCGCTTACTGGAAGACAAAGCCACTGTGGTCAATGTTCGATCGGATCAAGGACGTCGGCCATCCTGACGAGCAGATGCTATCGGTATTTCGGGACTACGGAGTAGTCACCAAGGACTCACGGAACAACCTCAACAAGACCGCCGAGAACCGCAACATCTATCAACTCGTTCACCCCGGATGGCTCGTGACCAACCGCATGAAGGCGTGGCAGGGCTCAGTCGGGATATCAACCCTACGCGGTATCGTTTCTGGTCACTACATCTGCTTCTCGCCGCGACATAAAGAAGACCCACGGTTCTTGAACTGGCTCTTCCGAAGTCCCGTGTACGCGAACGGATACGCACTACTGTCCAGGGGAGTCCGTATCGGTCAGGCCGAGATCGACAACGACCTCTACCGCGTGATGCCCGTCCTGTTACCTCCCCTCGACGAACAGCGCGCTATCGCCGACTTCCTGGACCGGGAGACGGCCCGGATCGACACGCTCATCGAGGAACAAAAGCGGCTCATCGACCTGCTGACTGAACGTCGTGCATCCTTAGTCGCCCGCACTCTCCTTCGGGGCACCTCTGCGGGCACAAAGCTACGTCTGTCCGGCGATGCACAACTCGGGCACATTCCCGCACACTGGAAGCTCGTGCCGACCCGACATCTTTGCCGCATTGGCACGGGCGGTGAGGACTCCGGCAACGCGACCGAGGACGGAGACTATCCATTCTACGTCCGCGGGCGGGAAATTCTCAGGATCGGCAACTACTCATTCGACGGTGAGGCTGTGATGACGCCGGGAGATGGTCAGGGCGGAACCGGAAAAGTGTTCCACTACTTCAACGGGAAGTTTGAGGCCCATCAGCGCGTGTATGTATTCAGTGATTTCCGTGGCGTGCTCGGCCGTTACTTCTACTATTATTTGTCGACTTTTCTACGTCCTGTCGCTCTCGCTGGCAGCAATACAGTCACAATGGAGTCGCTTCGTCGCCCAGTGCTCGCAGATTTCGCAGTAGCTCTGCCACCACTCGATGAGCAGGCCAATACCGTCATATATCTCGATGACCGCACATCGAAGATCGACGCTCTGATCGCCGAGTCGGAGAAGTTCATCGAGCTTGCCCGCGAACGTCGATCGGCACTCATCACCGCCGCGGTAACCGGCCAGATCGACGTCCGGGAGGCGTCCTGATGCTGTTGGCATTCGTCGATGAGTCCGATCACGGCGACTTCCGTTGTTTCGGGGCGATCCTGGCGGATGAGAATGCAACGAAGCAGCTCACCGACCAGCTCAACGCACTGATGATCCAGGCGAGCAAGGATTATGGAATACCCGCGACCACCGAGTTCCATGCTCACCCTATGTTTCATGGCAAAGAGGCGTGGGAGGGTGTTGGTCAACGTGCCCGGGCGAACCTGCACGAGAAGGTCATCGACGCTATCGTGGGGGCCGATGTCACTCTGCTGCTGCGGCACGTCAGCGAGCAGCGTCTGCGGGATCGACAGGATCGGCGTGGCTACCCGGACCGGTTCCCACCAGAGCAGGTCTGCTTCCAGCACATTCTGCAACGTGTAGAGAATGTCGCGTCAAGGCAGGGGACGTACGCGCTCGTAATCGCTGACGAACGGGGTGATCGCGAACGCCACCGCGAACGATTCGCGGTCTATCAAACCGATGGAACTCCCGGCGTCCACCGGCACACCACCCTTCCTTCGCTCCTCGACACTGTTCATTTCGCACCGAGCCATCACTCACGGATGCTGCAGGCAGCGGACATGTTGGCGTTCACCTACCGCCGATACCAGACGGTCCGCGAGACAGATCATCGTGCGCAGCGAGTGATGGACAGGCTGTGGTCGAAGTTGCAGGACTCCGGAAAACTACATAGTCCAGGCGGATGGCCGTGATGCACAACAGCCCCGCACGGGGCGGGGCTGAGGGCCATGCGGGCGGCATCACTGCGGCCTGCACGACAATACTAGCACGTGGGGAGCGGTCAATGACGTGGACGTGGACGGCCTCAGTGTCGGTGTTACCGGCGACTGGCACCGACCCTAGCCCCGTGCACTAGCGTCACTCCCGTGGCGCAGCATAACGAGATCGAGTTCGAGCGGGAGTTCGCCGAGTACCTCGCGGCGCACGGCTGGCTGTATTCGATGAACGACACCGGCTACGACAAGGAACGCGCCCTGTTCCCTGCCGACGTGCTCGGCTGGCTGCGCGATACCCAGCCCGAACAGGTGGACAAGGTCATCAAACCGGGGTCCAAGGACGTCGCCAAGCAGGAACTCCAGCTGCTGGACCGGCTCGTGAAGGTGCTTGATCTGCCGTTGGCCAACGGCGGCGGCACCCTGAACGTGCTGCGCAACGGGTTCTCACATCTGTCGGGCAAGTTCGCGATGTGCGTATTCCGGCCCGAGTCGACACTGAACGCCAAACGCAACACCGATCATGCGGCGGTGCGGCTGCGAGTGATGCGGCAGGTGCACTTTTCCACCGCCGACAACCGGTCGGTGGATCTGGTGTTCTTCGTCAACGGACTGCCTGTGGCCACAGCCGAACTCAAAACCGACTTCACCCAGTCGGTTGCGGACGCGATCACTCAGTACCGCGCCACCCGCCTGCCCAAAGATCCGAAGACCGGGCTGGTGCAACCTCTGTTCCTATCCGGTGCCCGCGCGCTGGTGCATTTCGCCGTCTCCAACGATGAAGTGTGGATGACCACCCACCTCGTCGGTGAGAAGACCCACTTCCTCCCGTTCAACCGGGGCACCGAGGACGGCGGCGCAGGAAACCTATTGAACCCGAACGGTTCCCGATCCTCGTATCTGTGGGAACGGGTGTTGCAGCGTGATGCGTGGCTCAACATTCTGGGCCGGCTCATGTACATCAAGCACGAGTCGAGTACCGACCCGATCAGCGGCAAGACGACCAAGACGGCGACGCTGCGGTTCCCGCGGTTTCACCAGTGGGAAGCGGTCACCGAACTCACCGCAGCTGTCACCGCCGAAGGTGTCGGGCGGCGGTACCTGATTCAGCATTCGGCCGGGTCGGGAAAAACCGATTCGATTGCGTGGACCGCGCACCGGATGGCGCGGCTACAGGTGGACAACACCAAGGTGTTCGACTCGGTCATCGTCGTCACCGACCGCAACGTCCTCGACGCGCAGTTGCAGGATGCGATCAAACAGATCGACAACGATCAGGGCATCGTTGTGGCGATCGACCAGACCGAGGCCACCAAGGCCGGGGGTTCCAAGTCGTCGCTGCTGGCGAAGGCGTTGACCGATGGCAAGTTGATCATTGTCGTCACCATCCAGACCTTCCCCTTCGCGATGGCCGCGATCCGGCAGCACAAGGGTCTCAAGGGTAAGAAGTTCGCGGTGATCGCTGACGAGGCGCACTCCTCCCAGTCCGGACAGATCGCCGGCAAACTCAAAGCGGTCCTAACCGCCGAGGAACTGCAAGACATCGAGGACGGCGGGGAGATCGACGTCGAGGCGATCCTGGCCGCCGAGGCTACCGACCGCGCCGACTCGTCGAACATCTCCTACTTCGCGTTCACTGCCACACCGAAAGGCAAGACCCTCGAACTGTTCGGGCGCCGGCCCAGCCCAGACGAGCCGCCGGCACCGTTTCACGTGTACACGATGAAGCAGGCGATCGAAGAGGGCTACATCCTCGATGTCCTCACCGGCTATCACAGCTTCACACTGGCCTTCCAGATCGGTCAGAAGGTGGCCGACGAAGAGCACGAGGTCGACCAGGCCGAAGCCACGAAGGCGGTGATGAAGTGGGTCAAGATCAACCCGCAAACCATCTCCCAGAAGTCGGCGATCATCGTCGAACACTTCCGCGAGAACGTCGCCCACCTGCTCGACGGACACGCCAAAGCGATGGTGGTGGCTGACTCCCGCAAGGCCGCCGTCCGCTACAAACTCGCGATCGACGACCACATCACCAAGAAGGGCTACGGCTACCGCACCCTGGTCGCGTTCTCCGGCAGCGTCATCGACCCCTAGTCCGGTCCCGACTCGTTGACCGAGGCGAGCATGAACCCGGGTATCAGTGACCTGCGGACCGCGTTCACCGGCGAGCAGTTCACAGTGATGATCGTGGCCAACAAGTTCCAGACCGGCTTCGACCAGCCCCTGCTGTGCGCCATGTACGTCGACCGCAAACTCTCCGGCGTCACCGCGGTACAAACACTGTCCCGACTCAACCGCACCTACCGAACCCCTTCGGGCACAACAAAAACTGCAGCAATGACGCAGGTCGTCGACTTCGTCAACGACCCCGCCGGCATCCGTGAGGCGTTCGAACCGTACTTCACCGACGCATTCCTGGAAACCGAAACCGACCCCAACCTCGTACACGACCTGTCCACCAAACTCGACACCGCCGCCATCTACACCCCCGACGAAATCGACCGGTGCGCACAGGCATACGTGCAGGGCAAACACAACGCTCTCTCCGCGGCCGTCGACCACGGCAAGAAGCGATTCGCCGACCGCTACACCGCCGCCCTCACCGCCAACGGCGGCGAAGGCGACAAACCCGAACTCGCCGAACTCGACATGTTCCGTCATGACGTCGGATCCTTTGTGCGGCTCTACGACTTCATGTCCCAGATCATCGACTACGGCGACCCCGACCTCGAGAAGAAGCAGATCTACCTGCGCTACCTCGAACGCGTCATCAGACCCGACAACTACACCGCCGAGATCGACCTGTCCGACATCATCCTCAAAGAAGTCGCCCACAAGGACAAGGGCAAGACCGACATCAGCCTCGGCACCAAGGTCGGCCTGACCGGGATCACCGCCGCAGGATCCGGAGAGAAACGCGACCCCACCATGGTCGCCTTCCAGCAAGTCCTCGACCGCCTCAACGAACTGTTCGGCTCCGAAGACTTCTCCACCTCCCAGAAGACCTCGTTCATCGAATCCCTGCTGCAAACCCTGCTCGCCGACCGCGACCTCGTCCAGCAGGCCAAGGTCAACACCCCCAAACAGTTCACCGAATCCCCCGACTTCGAATTCGCCGTCACCGGCGCCGTCGCCGACAACCACGGCGCCCACGAAAAGATGAGCAACTACTTCTTCAGCGACGCACCCGGACGTACTCACCTGATCTCCGACATCGCCAAGTGGTTCTACCAGGTCGTCACACATGAGGAGGCACAGCAGTCGTGAAGGATAGGGGCCCACATCCTGCGCTACGGACGATTCTCAATGACACGACGGAGGTCTCCTATTCTGACCTGGACTATGAGATCGCCGGTCGCGAATCCACTACCAGTGATTCGCTTGCTCGGTTGCTCACCATCGGCTGTCTCAGTCGCTTGGATCCCGACCGAACCTCGGTTGATATCTGGGATCCTGCCGCAGGTATCGGCTACGCGGGCTTCCTGATCGCTGACGCCCTTCAATCTGTGGGAGTCCAAGTGAAGTACCGCGGCCAGGACATCAACGAACAAGCGGTGTCGGCATGTCAGCGCCGTTTCGCAGAGGTATCGGACGCCAAGGTGAACCTCGGCGACACTCTGGCACACGACACGTTCCCCGATTTCGAGGCGGACCTTGTCATCGTGGATGCACCGTTTGGCCTGAGTTGGGAGACTTCAGCGGATGCAATAGAAACTCGGCGTGAGTCTGGTGCGTTCCACTTCGGGCTACCGCGAGTCTCGGACGGAACCTGGCTATTCATCTCCCTTGCACTTGAAAAGTTGCGACCCGCGGAACAGGGAGGTGGCCGTGTAGCCGCTCTCGTTGCTCCAGCGGCACTTAGCAGCGTCGACGGTGCCGCCATCCGGGAACGAATCGTGGAAGCGGGGCTACTTGAATCTGTGACCCGGCTCCCAGCCGCCCTCGCACCAAACACTCAGATAACCTTATATCTCTTAACATTCACCAATCGCTCTCCGAGCTCGGGGCGTGGCAAGGTAGCGGTTGCCGATATGCAAACGCAGTACACGACTGAGCGTCGACATCGATCGATGACACCGATAAGTTTCAAAGAACTCGAATCCGGTCTACGAACTGGCAAACCAGGAAAACGCAACCGAGTAATCGACGTCCAGCAGTTAATCCGAAGAAGTGCGGAGCTATCCCGGACTACCCCCGAAGGACTACGATTCTCGTGGCGGATAGACACATACAACGATACACCAATCGATGATTCACTGCTGAAACTTCGCTACTCTGACCTAGATCCGCGAGTAGTGGTGGGAGTTCCGGCGTTTGAGAAGACAAAAG